>JAIRLD010000054.1 GCA_031259665.1 Puniceicoccales bacterium
CCTCCTTGGGGAGTCCAGAGGGCGGAGCCCTCTGGGCAGTTAGAGTTAAATTTCTTCGGAAAAAACGCCGATGTGGCGAAAGCGTGCGTAACGTTTTTCGAGGAGTTGTTTAGGGGAAAATTTCTTTAAAGCCTTCAAATGTCGCAGGATGGCCTCTTTGGTAGAGGCGAAAACAGCATCGGGATTACGATGGGCACCACCGAGAGGTTCGGGTAAAATTTCTTCAACGATGCTAAATTTCAGCAAATTTTCGGGAGACAGTTGGAGTGCTTCTGCAGCTTCCGGTGCAAATTTTCGATCTTTCCAAAGGATAGCGGCGCAACCTTCTGGAGAAATAACCGAATAATAAGAATTTTCCAAAGCGAGTACCCGATCAGCTATGGCGATACCCAAT
Organism: Puniceicoccales bacterium; assembly: GCA_031259665.1. GTDB lineage: Bacteria > Verrucomicrobiota > Verrucomicrobiia > Opitutales > LL51 > LL51. The sequence continues at coordinate 395 of JAIRLD010000054.1, forward strand.
GCTCCACCGGATCCTCCTTCACCGATAACAATAGAGATAATCGATGTTTCGAGGCGTCCCATATCGCGCAAATTAACGGCGATGGCCTCTGCGACGTGGCGTTCTTCGGAGCCGATACCGGGGTAAGCACCCGGTGTATCGACAAAGGTAATGATAGGCAGAGAAAATTTTTCTGCCAATTTCATGAGGCGCAGAGCTTTTCGATAACCTTCCGGGTAAGGGCAACCGAAATTACACTCGATATTTTCATTGAGGGATCGCCCTTTTTGTTCGCCGATGACCATGACCGATTCCTCTTGAAGGGTCGCAAAACCACCGATGATCGCGCGATCGTCGTTAAATAACCGATCACCATGGAGTTCTTGAAAATCAGAAAAGATATTATCGATATAATCTCTGGCGTAGGGGCGACAGGGATGTCTCGCGATTAATACGCGTTGCCAAATAGAAAGGTTAGCAAAGATATTGCGTTCTTCGCTGGCGATTTTCTGTTTGAGAGCATGGATTTCGCAACTGATATCGACCTTCGCATCCTGGGAACGCGCAATGAGTTCATCGAGATTTTTCTGTAGTTCGCGTAGAGGCTTCTCGAATTCGAGAACATACTGGGAATCTTTGGATTTTCGGCCGAACATTGATTCAATAAAGCAATTTTCGGATCTCTAGGCAACAAAATTTTCCACGGTTTATTTTTTGAAGCGAATAAATTTCAGCGGGTGCCAATCGAGAATATTGGGATACCAGCCTTCGATACGGGAAGATACCAAGTGGCACATGGATTCGAAATAGAGCGGAATAATGGGCATTTCATCGATCATCAAAGTTTCTGCATCGGCTAACATTTGGGAGCGTTTATAGGAATCCTTTTCCTGGGAAGCTCGAGAAAGCATTTGGTCATAGATTTCATTGGCCCACTGGGCGTGGTTATTGTTATTTTTAGAGAGCAGTAGGTTTAAAAATGTGGTGGCGTCGTTATAGTCGCCAACCCAACCGCCCCGACAAATATCGAATCTATGCTGCCGCCGCTCCGCTAAAAAAGTGCCCCACTCGATGCTCTGTAATTTGACATCGATATTGAGATTTTTACGCCACATCTCCTGAACCGCTTCGGATATGATTCTCAAATTGTCGCTCACGTTGTATAAAATCGTTATTTCGGGAAATCCTTCCCCATTGGGATAACCCGATTCGGCCAGTAATTTTTGGGCTCGTTTTACATTGTATTCAAAAAATTCAACACTGTTATAGTTCATCGTTCCCGGCGGGACGAGGGCATAGGCTTCAAATCCAGCACCGCGATTCCGCAGTTTCCCGATAGCGTCGCGGTCGACGGCTAAACTCAATGCCTTTCGTACTTTTACGTCATCGAAAGGCTTTTGCTTACAATTAAACCAATAGAAAGAAGTGCCCAATGAAACCGTCGTGGGGAGTTTTCCCTGGGCGCGGTAGAACTGAATTTTATCGGCGGGAACATTTTCCGTGATATCGAGTTGTTCCGTAATAAACATATTTTCCTCGGTCGCAGGAGAGATATCGGAAATAAAATGAACGCAATCGATGCGCACATTGGAAGCGTCCCAGTAGCGTTTATTTTTCTTGAGAACAGCTTTATCGCCAATTTTAAGAGATTTCAACAGATACGGACCATTGGTGACGATATTTTTCACCTGTGTCCAACGGTTACTGCGATCAAAAAAGTTACCCAATCGTTCGATCGCTTGGCGGTTAACCGGTAGCCAGGCCCAATGGGTTAGGAGAGAAGGGAAAAAGTCAACGGGACGCTCCAGCGTCAATTGAAGGACTTGGGTCGATAAAGCCTCAGCCCCTACCTGGGAAAAGGAAGTAATTTCGCCCTTATAATAGGAGTGAGCATTTTTGAGCATGAAATAGAAATCGATCCAGGGCGATGCAACGGATTTACAGAGCCCGCGCTCGATAGCATCTACGAAATTCTGGGCGACAACGGGATCGCCGTTGGACCATAAAATACCCTCACGCAGGAAAAAAGTGTATACCAAACCATCGGGGGAAAGCGTATAGGATTGGGCCATTCCCGGAATGGGTTGAAGGGTACGGCCATCGGCAATCAGGAGACCCTCAAAGAGGGCGGTAATGATTTTGGCTTCGGAGAGTCCGGAGGCGAGTTGGGGATCTAAAGTTGCCGGTTCAATCCCATTACCAATGCGGAGAATATGGCCCTCCCGTTGGAAACAGCCTGAAAGAAACCCGATAAAAACAAGAAAAATTATTCTAAAAATCCTCATACTTCAATTTAATTTGGAGTATGCGTTGAAAGTGGCAAGAAAAAAAACGAAGATCGCAATATTTTAACATTTTTCAAAAAAAAGGTTGCAAACTAGAATTTAGGACTAGGATGAAAGCAATATGAAAAAATGGATTACAACAACCGGTTTGTGGGCAAAGGTCTCTTTGCTCTGCTTTATGGGTATTACTTTTAACAGCGAAAGATTAGAGGCAGCAGCAAAAGACTTAGCGAAGGCATTTAAATCTGTCTCAACGGCCAAACCAGCAACACCGCATCTTGATTCTTATAATATAATTTTTCTCGCAGCGGCACACATGGGACGCACTCTGTATGACGCCAAAGCAGAACCTTTTAAGGCAATTTGGGAACAATTAAGCAATAATCCTTTGAAAGTAGAGTTAGAGGAACCAGGACTGATGTGGGGAGTAACTAAAACCGAAAAAGGACTTACGGATACTGTAAAAACCTTTCACGATATGGACCCTGGAAAAAGGTATATTAAGGGAGTTCCTCAAGGCGTTTTAAAAAATTTAGGATTATGCCCTATTGGTGGGAATGATACTTTAAGAAATAATAGGACAAATTTCGAAAAACAATTCTTTTTTCTCGCCATGAACCTACTGCCTCTGTTAGCCAGTAGTCCAAAAAAATCCCTACCTGCAGAACAAGTGAAAGAATTAGAACAAACGGAAGATGTAATTTTCCTCGCCATCGGTGCTCTTAGAATGATAGAAGCAGCAGAAAAAGGAAAAGAAGAGTTCGAAGTGCAAGTCAGGAATTTACGTTTTGCCCTTCTTCGATTTCAATGGAGCAAAGTATTTTTTTATGATCCAAACGGAAAACAAAAAAATGTGACTCCAGAATATGCTGGAAATTTTCAAACGAAAGCGCAACAAAAAGCAAAGCTGCATTTCATTTCTATAAATATGGAATTCTTAAACGAATTTATCATTATCCCAATGATAAAACAAAGTGTCACTACTTTTCTCATGGACTATACAAAAGAAGAACCTTTGCAAAAAATCAAAGATTTACTTCAAGATATTAACATGCGAAAACAAAACTCTTGTAGATTGTTTGAAATAGGACGATTATTGATGTTACTCCAAGATAACAAAATCAATGATGGTCAAAGATCAAGAGACAATTGGGAAGCATCAGCTAGAGAGATCGCAGATTTATGTTTCTCATGTCATAATGAATATTCTCAGGGTAAATTACAATCGGTGGCACGCTATATGTCCTTTTTTCTACTGGAATTTGTAGGAAATGAAGGATTCTTCATTGGTAGAGATTTTCATGGAAGTGGATTCCCTCCAAAAAGCGGCCTTGAATGTGTAAAAGATTTACTCGATATACATTTAATTCATATTAATCAATACAAGGAACAATCCGAAAAAAGTGAGTTAGAACAACTCATAGCAGAAGCGATTATTCGGTTCAAGAGAGAAAAATCAATACCCAGAAATCCAGTGGACCCTGCTTCAGTGAAAAAGCATTTTTATAAAGACGTTTATGATGGTATCAATGTTGAAAACATTATTCAAAAACTAATTCAATTAGTAGATAAGCTCGCGGGTGCCGATTTATCAATAGCAGAAGTTTTACAAACAACAAACTATTTAAAACTTCTAGATGACCTAAGGAATTATATATACTTTTTTTCAAATACTCTCTCGTCAATAAATCTGGACTTAAAACAGTCCAAAACAAATTTAAATGAAATACTTGATACTTTTGGCCCAAAAAGAGATTCACATCCCTTTGAATTGACTTTATGTGGAGCTCGAGAAATACTAGAAGAAACACGGGATTCGCTCATAAAAATAAAAAACTTGCTTACAGCAGGTACCGCAGATCAGAAAACGAAAGATCAATGGACTTTGGAAGATATACAAGACGAAATTTTTCACATAGAACACGATCTCATTCAGCAAGATAATATCAAAACTTATTGGAATTTTTTGAAAGAAAATGTAGAATTATTACATAAGTTTGTCTCGAAACGTTCCGAGCTGGATGAAGAAATAAAAAAATCTTCCCCTGAAAGTGTTTTGAAAAAGTTAAGGAACGAAATTAGACAATGTGTAAGCGAACTCATAGACTCTATGGAACAGGGTTGCGAATCACTTACAGAAACTTTTAAAAAAAATGATAAAGCGATAAAAAATACGCAAATAGACTACTTAGTATCCCGAAAATCCTCTGGGATCGATCTAGAAGCTCTTAGGAAAAAACTCGAGCCGTTGAATTATCTTGGTACTAAGGTGATAACTGATTTGCAAGATTTATACGAAAAAGGAATGACAGAAATCGAAAAAACGAAACAGAACAAAGGATTATCGCTTGAAGAAAAGAAAAAACAAATAGAGCGGCGCCTTAATGAAATGGAGAAAGGCATTAGGAATATGGGTCAAGATGTAATCGATACTGTAGGGAATGATAGTTTTAATGGACGAAATAATTTTCTTGATCAGATCGGAGGCGATATACTCCGAAAACAAAATCAACAAACCGTTAAGAACGTTTTCGAAAATTTACCATTCAAAAAGGAACGACAAGCCCTAGCCCCTTCGAGTTGTCCGCCGTATCCTAAAACCGAAGATGAGGTTCTGAGGATTATTATTCACCTACGTTCCGATTATAATGATAGGAAGTAAAAAAACATTATATTTTTTAAATAACAACTATAAATAATTGAAACATAGGGCGAGAATAATAGTGGGCGTTAGGGCGCTGAGGAATAATTTTAACGGAGAAATTTTTCCTGGGAAATAGTCTTGTAAAATTGATTGGCCCGCTGGGTTCGGCGCATTGGCAATGACCGTCAATCCGCCACCCGTCACCGCACCAAAAATAACTGCATGCTGTAACGCAACGTTCGAAGAAATGGTCGGAACTAAAGACGCTAAATAGGTGATCGCAGCGTTGTCGTTAAATGCAGTCAGAAAAGTTGCCCCTAAAAAGAGTAACGTTTCATTCATCCGCCCCAATAGCGGCTCGATCCACCATTGCTGTAACCCACCATGCGTCACTAATCCCGCCAGAAAAAATCCCACCAAAATAGGCGACCGAAGCGAAATGGATGTCTGATACATCGCCGTAATCTTCGTAAAACCAAAGAAAAATAGAAACCCTATAATAAATAATGCCGGCGTGTGAATGTTGAAAATGGTCCAAAATAAAAATAATAAATGACTCCCTATGACCCATTTTGGTATATGCACTTCAACCGGACGTTCAATAGCTTCCCAGGAGCGCTCCTCCAGACTTTTGAATTCTTTCCGAAAAATGAATCCGTAAAGGGCCGATGCAAGGATAATTCCGACAAACGCACGCATACCGAAATGCGTAAACATATAGACCGTATCCCAGTGCCATTTTCCTGCAACCATCAATACCGGCGGAGCAGCAAAATGCGTGAGTGTCCCACCTACGGATATGTTGACAAAAAGTAGACCCAGCGTCGCGTAGCGAAAGGCGATGGAGGGTTGTAATGAATAAAACTGCTGTGCCAAAAGAAGGGCGGAAATGGTAATGGCAGCGGGTTCCGTAATGAACGAGCCCAGCAGGGGACCAACAATCATAATCGAAAACCATCGGGCGCAGAGCGTATGATTGCCAAGCATGGCGACTTTCTGCATACAAGTTTTTGCAAAAAACAGTATGGGTTGACTCGAAGCGATGGCCATAATAACGACGATGAATAGGGGTTCGATGTAATTGACCGAGTGGAAATAAACCGTAACGGCATGCCAACTGTAGAAGGTAAAAATAGTAAAAACAAGTGGAATAATCCAAAGGCCGAAAATAACCTCCACTTCTCCGAGAAAATGGAACAGTGTCGCCAGCATTTTATCCAGGGGTGTGTCGCGGTGAAATCGATGGGCTAGATTGGAAAAATAAGGTGCAAAAAACGTATGAACGATGGCGAGCAAAAAAATGAGTGTGGCGAAGAAATTGAAGGGGGCGATTTTGATCCGTGATAGCAAAATTTGCCCCAATCCATCCGCAGCGCTTGGCGTCGCGTAAGCTTCCAAAGGTATCGGAAAAATATCGGCTCCTAATAGCTTAGGAAACAAAATATTCATAAAAATAAATACTCCTAATCCTCTCACATACTTATGAAAGAGAAAATTATAATTTTTGCAAGGCTCACGCTGGATGCCGAAGCGAAGATTCAGTGAACCCCGCAACGGCGAATCCTTTTGCCAACTCGTGGATTGAATTTACAATCGCCCTCACGTTTTCATTAAGTTGTTTTCCCCATCGTCGGATCTATTTCTTTCGTTGGGGAAGGAAGTTTTTCGATGCAAGAGCCTTTACACTATGAAGTGATGGGAGAGTCTTTTCACTATAAAATGGTGGGAAGTCAAGTGATAATAATTTTGATTTAAATGATGAGAAGTCCGACTTAAATGATGAGGGCGACTTACTAGGTACAAGTATACTTGGCTTTTCTTTTTCTGTTTCGCTAACTGGCGCCGAAATCGGGCCTGTCGGTTGCGAAACTTTTTGCTCGCTTCCCGAATCAGGTGTCATGAATCTAGGAACAATGGCAGGTAGTTCAGGTTCCTTGTCAGCTGCGGCCGATCCTCCTCTAACTGCGGCCTGAAATTTGTCCATTGAGATGGGATAGGCTGAGTAAAAAAAAGAGTTCTTTTTTTGTTTTGTCAAATCCGAAAGCAAGTCTTACGAATTTCGTATACACTTCGAAAATTTCAAAACCTCCCTTCAAACGCTTACATTCCCACCCGATGGGTCTTGGTAACGCTACTTTGCCATTGAAATGTTCCGGGTCCAAATCTGAGTTCACCGAGATGAGTTCTGGCTTTGGGATTAAAAAGTTCAACTATGGTAGGAAGATCAAATGTGCTTTTTAGCGCTGCTGACTCGGGTAAATGTCTTTCCATTATGTGCCCTACTCCCATTTTGTGAGGGGGGCGTTTGCTAAACTTATCCACATGGTAGATTGTAAAATTTTTATCTATTTTTTCAAGAAGATGTTCCAGTGTAAAGTAGAATGGAAATGGACAATCGCCACCACTTTGAAAGGTCATTACCTTGCCTGGTAATTGAAGTAGGTTAGAAAACATTCTTGGGACGAAACAGGATCCACCCTCTTCCATGAAATCTATTAAATTTTGAGCCCATTGCAATTTCCAACCGTATAACTTCCTCAGCGTAACCCTCGGAGCAGCGGACAACGCGAAGTCTTCCGAAGGGTAGTGGCGGTGCAGGTGGCCGCGGTCTAGCAGCTGCAGGCGGTTTATCGGTTGCAGGAACAGTCCTCACCTTTGTTGAAGGAGGAGGTTGTGCCTTGCCTCCAAACTGAATGCATGGCACAGTACCAGTGGCGCCAAGTTATCTAAACGCAGGCGGTATATATGCTCCACAACCTGTTGAACGTGAATTAGAAAACGAAGTGCTGCACAGCAAAGAGCTGCACAGATACGATAATGTGATTTTATGTATTTTTTCCATGTTCTTTTTAACTTATATAAATTATTCGAAGTCAAGTATTTTTTTGGAAAATTTTCAGAGCAGATTTTTCCCTAGAAAATAATTGACAGGAATAGCATTGCCCCTAGAAAAACATATAGGTCGCGGCGAGATAGCTCAGTCGGTAGAGCAGAGGACTGAAAATCCTTGTGTCGGCGGTTCGATTCCGCCTCTCGCCACCATTTTCGCCAATATGGAAAACTATGAAAAGTCTTGAACGTTATGCTCGTTTTGTTATTTTTAGCAGAAATAGTAATCACATAAAAGAATGGCGAAAACACTCGTAGTTTATTATTCCCATATCGGTAATACGCAGGCAATCGCAAAACAAATTCAAACCGCTACCGATGGCGATATCTTTGAAATCAAACCCGTAAAACCTTACCCATCGGAATACCATGAAACGACGGAACAGGCACAACAGGAAATTAATGCCGGATTCAAGCCCGAAATCAAAAGCAGAGTCGAAAACATAGAAGCCTACGATACGATATTTATAGGCTCCCCATGTTGGTGGTCAACCATAGCCCCACCCGTCACCACATTCCTATCAACCCATAACCTGTCAGGCAAAACGATCATCCCATTCATGACACACGAAGGTAGCAAACTTGGCCATAGCACCTCCAGTATAGCTCAGTTAGTGCCAAACGCAACCATAAAAGCAGGTCACGCATTCTACGGTAGCAGTGCGAAATCAGCCAAAGAAAATGTAGAAAAATGGCTTAAAGACATGTAGATAATTCCCTAAAATTCCAGAAATTATTACGCTCTAAAATTCGTGTCACTTATTTCAATATAAATAATATTACTGCCCCCCACAAGCCCTGCAATGTGCTGTGTCCATGCCTTGATCATACTATAGAATGAAAATAAAAGCAATTGAGTACACGTGTTAAGATCTTGTTCGCGTTTTTCCATTCCCTAAAATGGAAATTTTAGTTTTACAAAAAAACTTGCGCTTACTTTATAAATAAATAGCATTCTTCTCGTTATGAAGAAAGGTATTCATATTTTAAAGGAACTGTGCTGCGGCTTAGCTTTACTGAGCAGTACAGTTGTAACGGTTTCTGGAGCAGTCGATATTCTAGATTTTTTAACGCATCCCGATATTCTTAGAGAAGTCGAAGATTTCTCTCAAGCTGTTCGTGGGAAACTTAACTTTCCCGGAAGAATAAATCCCGCGAGAATAGAGGCATGGAGGGCAGATCCCACACATCAAAGAAGAGAAGAGCATCCGTTAAGGGTTCATCTTAGACATTCTCTTTCTAATGATATATTTTATTCAAGATTCCTCATGCCAAGTATAAATATAATCCTCGATGGTATGAATGAAGTGATACATTCCGTTCCCATTGCTGCAATTAATAGCGCGTTTGAAACATCAGATAGAAGCAATCGGGGGAAACCGAAAGTTCATGTCGTATTGGGGCTACCGGTTGAGTCGCTCCAACATTGGGAAAAAGCAAATGGTGCAATCGTACAAGTCGCAAGCCAATTTAATGCATTGGAATCGACTACACCTGACATTGCACTTTTACCGACATGGGTTAATGACCCCACCCAAGGCCCCGGAGCATGCTTGCAAGCTTTGACTGCGACAGCCCTGCGCTGTGCCGCCCAAGAACGATGGAAATTACCCGATGCGCTATTGCCTTTACTTGAAGGGTGTGTGGTCGAAAGACAACCAATACTTCACAAATATCCTCTACTATATAGAAATGGCTATTGGAATTTATTTGAAATACAGAATTTAGCTAATCTATCGAGATTCGCAAATTATATAGAAGCAAATATTGGTCAACTAAGGATACAAGCGCAATGGGTAAGGTGTGAAGAATCGGGGACGACGCAGTTACAGGTATTCTCTGCGGCACCCGCATTTGTAACGGAACATATCGATTGGAATGAAACGGATGGGCCCGCAGATTACTTTAGAAGGATAAGTACTGTCATTTTGTGTGCTCAGTATGAGGCATTGGCCCAGATGGCGCGATTGTCGAGACGTTCGTTGCATCTTACAGCGGTTGGAATGGGGACTTTCAATAATCCTCCCGAAGCGTTCAATGCAGCACTGGGAGCTGCTCTACGCGTATTGGAAGGTTCGGGTATAGAAGTGTTCTTACATGGATATAGTCTGGGTGACATCGAAAAATGGAACCGCGCGTTAGCATCCAATGGTTATGAACCAGTTCGGTTTAATCCCAGAGCACCAGGATTTAGTCCAATTGCGCAAACGCAAAAAATGGCATTACCTCCACCGAACGGTCTAGCTTTTTTTAGCGATCCTTATATTCCTGAAGCGTTCGAACAATTTTCTTCCGATGTTCGTAGACAACTTGGCTTTGCCGGAGTAACAAATCCGGAGAGAATAGCTCAATGGAGAGCAGATCCTACACATCAAAGAGGCGGAGAGCATCCGTTAAGAGCCAGTATTCGACAGTTTCTTGATCGAAGACATGCACAATTAATGGACCTTGCAACACAAACCTTCGATGGAATGCGAGAGCCGGTGGTATCTGCCTTTTCACTTGAAGACATTGACCATATCCAAGAACCGAGCGTTCATGTTGTATTAGGTTTACCGATTGAGTCGCTGCAACACTGGGAAAATGCAGATGGTGCAATCGTACAAGTCGCAAGCCAATTTAATGGAGTGGAATCGGATGATCCTATAGGTACATATTTGCCGAGGTTAGTTGGCTTTCGATCTCAAGGTCCTGGAGCATGTATGCAAGCTTTAAGTGCGGCGGCGTTGCGCCGTGTCGCTCACGAACGAAGGCAATTCCCCGATGCGATATTGCCTTTAATTGAAGGATGTACGGTCGGAGGACAACCAATACGTCTCAAATATCGCAACCTATATTTAAATAGTCTTTTGCGCCCATCGGAAATAAGCAATCTAGAAGATTTGCAACATTTTACAAGTTATATAGAAAAAAATGCAAAAAAACTAAAAATACCAACGCAATGGGTGAGGTGCGAAGAATCGGGAATAACGCAGTTGCAGGTATTTTGTGCGGCACCATTCTTTCCTACACAATCTGTTAACTGGAATAGCACTGATGAGCGCACAAATTGCTTTAGAAGGATAAGTATTGCCCTTCTGTGTGCTCAGTATGAGGCATTGGCCAAAATGGCGCGATTGTCGAGACGTTCGTTGCATCTTACAGCGATTGGAATGGGGGTTGTCAATAATCCTTCCTCGGTGCTTGGTGAGGCAGTGAGAGCTGCTTTGAAAGCACTAGAAGGTTCGACAGTGGCGGTATATTTACACGGATATAGCCTGGATGACACCCAAAAATGGGATCAGGCGTTAGAATCCAATGGTTATGAGCCAGTTCGGTTTAATCCCGGAGCACCAGGATTTAGTCCAATTGTACGAACACGCAAAAAATAAAAGTCCTCTAGAATTACGCGGATGGCGAAATGAAATGGCTTGAATAAAAGGGAAAAGGGCTTAGGAGGATTAAATGAAAATTATTCCCCTAAGCTTGATTGGATTATCTATTGAAGGGGATGACCTTTACAAGGAGAAAAAGATAATGCCATTAAGAAGACCAGAAAAAAAAGTAGGCTGTCCATCGGCGAAATGGTAACTATGACAGGCAAAAGTGTTTTTCCAATGG
>JAIRLD010000060.1 GCA_031259665.1 Puniceicoccales bacterium
CCCGCCCAGCGGCGTAGCCGCGGGGCGGGCCTTGGCCCCTGCGGTTTGATTCAGTGGCATCGCTACTGGACCAAACCGCAAAACCAGGTCCAGGAGGCGGTGCCTCCTGGCGGGGATTCTAAGGGCGCGCAGCCCTTAGATAATTATTTTGCAAAATGTTAATTCTCTGTTGACATTTGCCATGAAATTTCTAACTTTCCCGATGGTAGGTCGAGATTCAGGATGGCGAAGGATAAGAGTAAAATAGTATTATGTGTAGCGGATGACAGCGTATGTCTTTGCCAAGTTACCGAGCAGAAGGGTCGCGCATTTATTCTTTCGAGCCAGATTGTCCAGGCGGAACATTTTGGACAAAATGAGGAAAATTGGTTGGAGAAAGCGCTAAAAATTTTTAGACCAAAACTACTCAAAAAAGTAACAGATGTTCTCGTTTCGACGACATTGACCCATTACATTCCCCTCGAAGTTTTTTATCTACACGAAGAAAATTTCGTCAAAACCACACTTTTTGAATTGGAACACTCGCTGGGCGATAAAATTTCGCAATTCAAATTCGGAGTCTACCGGACTGGAAAGAATAATATTGCCCATGTATTTCTAGCTCCCAAAACGGTGATGACAAGATTGGGGGAAATGCTAGAAACCGTGGGGATTAGAAAACCCAAAATCTTACTTTCTCCTGTCATGTTTATTGAGGAGGGTAAGCGGCAAACAGTGAGTACGGATACCATTTTTCTCAATGTTGGTCGCAATCTCCTTTCCTTTGTTTTTCGCAAAGGAGAAGAAATCGCTTCCCATTTACTGCCCATAAAATGGGATGTATTGGCAAAAAAAATGTCGCAAATTATTAATCAAAGTTGTTCCGAAGAGGATATTTACCGGTTCATCAAGAATGCGCAAAAACAGAAATTCAATCCAGCTATCCAATATGCATTAGACGAATTTTTTGTGGAACTCTATCGGGAGATTATTCAGCAGGTCAACCAATATTTTGGCGAAAATGATCGTGTTAGCTGGATTGTTGGAGGCCGCCATGATCAACTATACGGCATTCAGCAGCGGCTGAGCGGAATAGTAGAGCAAAAAATTATTCCATACCGGGTCGCTTTTAAGCAGCAAATTTCACCGTCCATCGGAATGGATATTATTGCCGTAATGGAGCCTTTTTTACCCGGGTTGCTCGCAACGGCTACACTCGATAAAAAACAACTGGCCGAAGTGGTCAATTTGCAGACGGATACAATCGTCATCAGAGCGAAACCGGAAGGATCGTTTTTCTATCAAAATTTCACCACCGAACTAACTTGTCTTGCATCGGCGTTGTTGTATTTTTCGCAGTATCTCAATTGTCAGTATATCACCGACGAGGTTTATAATAAAAAATTGCTCGCCGAACAGGGCGAGATGGTACGCATTTCCAAAGAAATCGAAAGCGTTAATGAACACATTCGGGAACAAAAAAAGTTATTGGGCAATGTCTTAGTTTACATTGAGCAGAATCGAAAATGGTGCGAATTATTCAATGCGCTACAAAATATTTTCGTCGAAGCAGAAAATGCCCACCTCACTTCATTCGCATGGAATACGCAACCCGCAAAAGATAGCGATTACAAAACCAAAGAAACTAAAAAAACTACCGCCACAAAAGAAGGAAAAGAAGCAAAAGTGGCTAAGAAAAATGTGGTTGAGAGCCCTAAAGTAACCTCGACGATCGGCATGACAGGAAGAATGTTCATCGGTGACGTAGCGATTACCAAGGATGTGGAACGGGAGTTTAATACTAAATTCAATGCGATGTTTGATAAAATTCGCCAATTACCATTTTGTGCCGAGCTTGGCGATATAAAGGTAAATGTTCCCGAAAACGGTCAAATCACCTTCCGGTGTACCATGAAAGTCAATCCTAAATCTAAAATTATGGCGCTATGAAAAAGATAATGCATAGGAGTTTACAAATATGTTTTCCCATCGTGCTGCTCCTTGTCATTTTTGCACTGGGCCATTTGTGTTGGAGTCGGTACGCATATATCATTTCGATGGGCGATAGCAATGGCAGGGCGAAGGAGGAAATCCAAAAGTTATCCCAAGGTAACCCCTTTCCTTCGAAGGAAAATTTACAGAAAATTACTCAAAAATCAAAGGATTACGACATCGATTACCAACTCTATACCGCAACGCATAAACCGCTTGATCTAGAATTTTTAAAGATCCAAAGACCTAAGAATGAGGTGGATTTTTATTTTTTATTGATGGCCTATACCAATTTCCTGACGAATTACGCCAAGGAATCGGCCGTCAATATCCCTTCCAATACGGCTTTCGGCTTTGAACCCTATGCCCAAAAAGATGTGATTCCCAACCGAAAGCATATCGACGCACTCTATAAGCAAAGTAAAATTGTCGCAAAATTATTAATATTGCTCTTTGACTCCAATGTCTATGGTATGAACCTGCATAGCCTATCCCGGGAAAGCGTCGACAGCGACAGCAAAACCCAAAAATCCGGTGATAGTACTGGGACTTTGGATCAGAATAAGGCGACCGCTATCCGGAAAAATGATCTGAAATCCTATCTTTTTAGCCTAGAATTTTCCTGCCATACCAACGCCCTCCGCAATTACATCAATAGGCTACAGGAATATGGATTACCGGTAATTGTACGCGCATTGACGATCGGTGATGAAAACAAAAATTCCTCCGGAAATACCATTTTGTCGACGGAAAAGGTGAAGGTTTCGATGATATTGGAATGGTTATTTATTCGGGATGAAAAGGATGATGAAAAAAATGATTTAAAGCTGGAAGATAAAAAATGACAAAAATATCAAAGTTCTTAATTTTCATTACGCTTATTTTTTTAGCGGCTTCGGTGGAACGCGCGATCGAAGCTTGGCGTTTACGCTCCGATAAAGGAAAATCCAATTCCAATCCGATAGCCCAGAAGCGGTCCGCAGTTGTCGAACGCGAAACGATCGATATCGCAGATGTTACATGGAAAACTCCGAAAACGGTTCCTCACGGAGAAAACTGGACCTTTGACCTCTTCACATCACCCACCATCGTACGGGAAGGAACGGAATTCAAAGCGACACTTCCTTGGCTGAAAAAAAGTCAATCGACGATTAATTTCGAGGTCGTTAAAGTGGACAAAAAAATTTATCCCCTCCAATTTTCCGGCTACTTCAATCGACCTACAGTCGATGGCCAAACGGATCCATCGATTTGCTTTATGCTCGGTGATGCACAAACCCACGAATCGCTACAAGTACAATCGGGGCAGATTATCAAACGCCATAACGTTGAAATTTTGAGCTTTACCGAAAAGGGTCCCGACGGAACCGTTCAAGGTTACCCGCAACTAAAAATCATGGATCGCAATATCAATCGGGAAATAATTTTGACGCCGGAAAAAAAATATTATGACCAACTATTCGACATCCGTCTGCGTTCGAAAATCGATGAAAAAGAAATTTCCATTTCCTCCATAGGGGAAGAATTTTCCATCGGCGATGATCAATATGTGCTCAAAAAAATTGACGAAGAAAAAAAGACCCTCGATTTTTCGCAAAAAGTCGGCAAAGATTACTGTAATTTTTCATTAGAATTTGCTACAAAAAATCTCTCTCCAACCGCAAAAACAACTTAAGTCAACCTTAAAGTCAATTTGAGTTGACATTTTATAAAATTTTCCGCTAATAGCATTGGGTTTGTTGGCAAGACAAAACTAATTTGATTACAATGGAAAGAGATCATACAATTTCACGGGACTTTATTAGACCCTCCTACGCGTACCTTATCGAAAAAAAACGGGATGGTGGAGAGTTTACAGATGACGAAATGCGCTTCATTGCAAATTCGATTTTGGATAAAACCATCCCAGATCATCAGCTCGCCGCCTGGGCTATGGCAATCTATTTTCAGGGCATGACTCCCCAGGAAATTGCTGTGTTTACCGAGGAAATGATGCTAACCGGTGAAGTATTCGAACTCCCCCGCATCACGAAACCAAAACTGGATCGCTACGCAACCGGTGGCGTCGGCGACAAAACGGGTTTAGTTTTGATCCCTTTAGCGGCGGCCTGTGGTATCGCAATCCCGTCGATGATCGGTGAAGAGGAGGGTTTCGTGATCAGTGATCTCGACAAATTGCGCTCCATTCCCGGGTTTCAAACGAATATTCCTCAAGACCAGTTCGTTAAACAATTGCAGCAAACCGGCTGCGCAGTTATCGAACAACGCCCGGAAATTACGCCGATTAATACGTTCCTTTTTAAATTACGTAGGGAAACGGGAACGGTTCCGAGTATCCCGTTGCTGACCAGTAGTCTGTTGAGTAAGAAATTTTCGGAGGGCGCAGATAGTCTGGTAGTCGACGTCAAATGGGGTAATGGGGCCTATGTGCGCGACGTCGAAAACGCTAAACAATTGGGCCGTATGGTAACCCGTGTCGCAAAATCTATGAATCGCAAATGCGTCGCATTGATCACGGATATGAATCAACCCCTAGGGAATTGCGTGGGAACGGGACTCGAAATGCAAGAAGTTTTGCGACTGCTACGGGGCGAGAGTGATCCCGAATTGGACGAACTCATTCTGCGCCTGGGTATGGAAATGGTGCGTCTGGCCGGAGTCGCCGGTTCAACACTCTCGGCTAAACAAATGGTACGTAAACATTTAACCGATGGCGTTGCCCTCGGAAAATTGCGCGAAATGATCGAAGCTCAGGGTGGCGATCCAAGCTACATCGATGATCCCGATAAGTTTCCTAAGGCAAAGTATGTAAAAAAATTGCCGGCGGCTAAACGGGGCTACGTCCATACCATCGATTCGGAAATGCTAGCACATGGCGTCCAAATTCTAGCACGCAAGCGGGATGGATCCATTGACCATATGGTCGGCGTTTCCGATGTTAAAAAAATTGGCTATCAAGTGAAACAGGGCGAAGCACTCATGATGATCCATTACAACGATGAAATTAATTTGGAGTCGGCATTGGAATTTTTGCGCTCCTCTTACCGCTTGGCCCCCAAACGACCAACACAGAATGATCTAATTGTCGAACGAGTCGCTTAGTTTTTGCCCAATGACTGCGCGCCCTTAGAATCCCCGCCAGGAGGCACCTCCTAGACCTGATTTTGCGGATTGATCCAGTGGCTTCTCCACTGGATTAATCCGCAAGGTCCAACTAGAAAAAAAGTGGTCAAGGCTATGCGCATCGCGCATAGCCTTGGCCAACAATTTCAAAAACACTTTTTAAAAATTTTGACCCTTGCGGCCGAGCCCGGCGCAGAATGCGCCGGGCTCGGCCGC
>JAIRLD010000068.1 GCA_031259665.1 Puniceicoccales bacterium
TTAGCTACTTGCATCGTACTCCATATAACCATTCCCATCGTTTTCACCTAATTGCCTAGAAGTTTTTAAATTACTCCACGAAAAACTATATTCCACAAAAAATTATATTTTTCAATTTTAGTGTTTGACTAAAAATTTACCCCAATATAATGCGCGAACGTATGGATGGAGGAAAAAGATGGCCTAATGCTATATTAGGGGTAATTTTATTAGTATTTAGTTTACTATTATCGGGCTGCGGAATCGTGACGCTGTTCAATAATCTAGAGGAGACGGAGGTCAATGAAATGATTGCTATACTGAAACAGTATGGCGTTTCGGCGACGAAAATAATTGGAAAGGAAAGCTGTGCGTTATCGGTTCCGAGCGGTAGTTTTTCAGTTGCGATTGACCTACTGAGTGCGCAGGGATATCCGCTCCCCAAATATCAAACATTGGGCGACGTTTTTAAGAAATCGGGTCTCGTTTCTTCGCCGTTGGAGGAGCGGGTACGGTTCATGAATGCGCTTGCGGAAAGTGTGGCGTTGACGTTGAGTAAAGTTCCCGGGGTATTGCAATCCCGGGTCCATATCGTTCTTCCGGAAAATGATCCCTACGCGGAAAAGGTGACGCCGTCATCGGCGGCCGTTTTCCTGGTGTACCGTTCCGATTCGATGGTGGAAGATTACGTTCGCGATATTAAATATCTGGTGACGAATAGCATTGAGGGGTTGGAGTTCGATAAGGTAACGGTTGCATTATTTCCGAAGACGCTGCCACCGTTACCGAAAGCATTGGGTAAAAGCGATACGCTATTTTCGATAGCCGGTATCGAAATGACGGAGGGATCCAAGATGCAATTCTTTGTGATCGTTGGGATATTGGTTGCGATTATCCTAGGCCTATTACTGGCTATAATATCTATGATTATGGCGACGAAGCGCAAGAAGAAGGAAAAGGAAGTCAAGGTTGAGAATCTAGCGGAAGTGACGGATAGTCCAATACCCGAAGGTGCTGCGGAAACGTTGGATGATGATCCGGCGCGGCCGACTCCGATTCAAGAACTTGAAAAAGAGTAGTATATCGACGGTAGCAGATTTGTTTATAAGGATAATGGAAAATGGAAACGGCAGCATATATTTCAGGTCTATTGCGCAACGATATGCGTTTATTTTCGACGATCTACAATTTCAATAATGGAATGATCAATTACATGCATAAGGATTTTGTTCCGGGGGTATTATCTGAGCAATTCGTCAAACCCCTGAGGCAATCGATCTACTGCGGAAAGTTTTTGGAGTATGTTCGCCGATTGCTAGGGATCGAAAATCAAGGGTGGTATAACTTTTCGGAAACGCGTTATTTTCTTTGCCTACTATCGGCGGAGGAGATCCATCGCATCATTTGTTACGTGGGCGGCATTTGTTTTTCGGAACAGATTCGAAAGATTATTTGGGGGCGCGAGTTACTAAAAATTAAAGGAACCATCGGTAATGATGCCTATCTTTTTTCGATACGCAGCGCACCATTCATGTTAAAGGCGGGTGTTGCGGAAAGTTTCCGAACGGAAGGATCGACGCTCGTTGAAAGTATTTTTAATACGGGAAAAACGATTATTGAGATGGGTTTAGCGGGTATTTCGCAGGAGGTTACCCAGCGCTTCATTTTGAAATTTCCGAAAAACTTTGGATGGAATTTCAACCATAGGGTTGACGATCCTCAGTATTATTTTGAGTTCATAAAAAAAGTTGTGAAACGCGCCCTCGCGGAAAGCGATAGCATTGCCGTTTCTATGATAAAGGCCTAACTATGTTACACATTAGCAGAGAAAAATTTCAATTATTACCGGAGGGAAAGGTACTTAAGTGGGAGGATTATTGTGCCTACCTGGAGGCCGAAAACGCCGTCAATCACGCCTACCGGGAAAATGATAAATTGATCCAGCATGCGAGCCAGCTCTGCAATAAACTCGTTGCGGATACCAATGCCCAGATTACGGAACTCATTGGTGCGGCTAACGTTCGGGCTCAAGGGTTAATCGACCAGGCTAACCAAAACGCTGAAAAAATTATCCAGGAAGCGAATGAGAAGAGCCAAAAGATTTTAGATGAGGCCATCGATAAGCGGGAACAAATCTTCGAGGAAGCTAAAAAATACTACGCAAATGAGGCTAAGCGCGGCTACGACGATGGCTACGCAACCGGTAAGGAGGAAATGGCTAAGCAACTCGCCGAACTCACCGTAAAAAGTGCCGACAATATGAAATATCTGGAGAGCAGTATCGCGGGACTCGTGATAAAGGCTCTGCAGCGCATCATTGGAGAGGTCGATCGTCGAGAGTTGATTGTAAATGTCGTTCGCCAGGCGTTGAAGGCCGTGAAAAATCAACAGGAGGCCATTCTAAAGGTTTCGCCTCAGGATTCTCAGGCGGTACGCGATAATTTGAAGGAAATTTTATCCGATGGTATCGTCGACTACTTGGAAGTGGTAGCCGATTCGCGGCTAAAACCGGGAACCTGTATTTTGGAGACCGATCTGGGCGTCGTCGATGCCAGTTTGGATGTTCAAGTGGAAGCGATTATCGGAGCATTCAAAAAGGTAATGCCCAAGGATAGTGAAGCCGCTGTTGAGGGCGATTCGTTGGATGAAAAAGAAAGTACGGATGAAGAAAATTTAGAAAAAATAGCTCCAGAAACGGAAGAAAATGAGGTAGTCGGGGAAAAAGAGGCTGAAACGGAAGATTCCGAGGAAGTAGCAGAAGAGGAAGGGGGCGATGCACCATGAAAAAGGAAACTTCAGTAACGAACGCGAATCCATTCGAACAGGTAACGGCGACGTTCGATCAGCTCCTTGAGGAGACCAAAACCATTAAAACGAAGGGGAAAGTAACCCAGGTCGTCGGAACGATCATTAAGGCAATGGTTCCCAATGTTAAGGTGGGTGAACTGTGTATTTTGCGTACACCGTGGGAAGATACGGAGGTTTGGACGGAAGTGGTTGGCTTTGAAAAACAGGCGGCGATTTTGTCTCCCCTCGGCGAACTTATGGGTATTTCGTCGGCGACGGAGGTGCTTCCGACGGGTGACGTACATAAGGTGGGTGTCGGCGATGATTTACTGGGACGGGTCGTCGACGGTCTAGGCCGTGTAACCGTAGAATCGATTGAGGAAAAGGGCGAATTTATTCCGGAGGCGCAGTATCCCGTCTATGCCGATCCGCCGGCGCCGATGTCTCGGGCTCCCATTGCCATACCCATATCGCTCGGTGTACGGGCATTTGATGGCTTACTAACCTGTGGTGAGGGCCAGCGGATCGGCATATTTGCTGCGGCTGGCGGTGGTAAAAGTACGCTTTTGGCGCAAATTATTCGCAACACGGAGGCGGAAATCAGTGTATTGGCGCTGATCGGCGAGCGGGGTCGTGAGGTGCGTGAATTCGTGGAAAAGGACCTCGGCGTAGAAGGTATGAAGCGGGCGGTTTTGGTTATTGCGACATCGGAACGGACGGCGATGGAGCGTTTGAAGGCGGCCTACGTTGCAACGGCGATTGCGGAATACTTCCGCGACAAGAATAAGAAAGTTTTACTCATGATGGATTCCGTGACGCGTTTCGGCCGTGCGCAGCGCGAGATCGGGTTAGCGGCGGGTGAACCTCCGGCGAGAAGGGGATTTCCGCCATCCGTATTTGCAACGCTTCCGAAATTGATGGAGCGGGCGGGCCAATCGCCCAAGGGATCGATTACGGCGCTTTACACCGTATTGGTCGAAGGTGATGACATGACGGAACCCATTGCCGATGAGACGCGATCCATTTTGGACGGCCACGTCATTCTATCGCGAAAGCTAGGTTCGGCGAACCATTATCCGGCAATCGATGTTTTAGCGAGTATTAGTCGTTGTATGAGTGCGATTGTGGACGACGCTCACAAGGCAGCGGCTGGAAAATTGAGGAGTATTTTAGCGAAATACAGTGAAGTTGAGCTACTCGTGCGCATTGGTGAGTACAAGCGGGGTTCAGATCCGGTAACGGATGAGGCAATCGATCGGGTTGATGGCTGCAATAATTTTCTTAAGCAGGGGCAAAAGGAGTGTAATACATTTGATGAAACGGTTCAGATGCTCAAGAAGGTAGTGGGAATGTAATTCAGCATGGCACGGAAATACGAGTTGGACGATTTACTGCGGGTACGGGGAATTCGCAAGGATCGCGCTGAAAAAAACCTAAAGGAGGCCCAACAGCTACTGAAGGAGGCGGAGCAAGCGATCGTCAAAGCCAAACAGGAATTGGAAGACTATAAGATTTTCGTCGTTCAGGAGACCAAGCGATTATACGATCAGATTTTAAAAAAGCGCATTAATAAAAATGAAATTGATAACATAAATTTCATGGTAAAGGAATTACAGAATAAAATTTTTGATTATCAGAAGCGGGTAGAGGAAGCGATATTAGCCTGTGACAAAGCGAAGGAAAATTTAGATAATTGTCGGGAGGAGTTACGTCTTGCAGAGCGAAATATTGACAAGATCGAGTCGATGAAGGATGTCTGGCGTGAGCAAGTTAAGTTAGAAGAAGAGCGGCAAGCGGATGCAGAAATGGAGGATCTTCCGGCAAAACGAAAGTAAATTTTCATAGAAAGGATAGAAAAGATGAGTGAAATAAAAATCAGTACCAATGATACAAATACGAAACCGGTTCGAGTAGAGCCGGTAAGAACTCGGGAGCAGCCGGATATACGGGATGTGAATCATTTTCAAGCGCTTTTAAGCGAACGGGTAGAAGGTGATCAAAAGAAAAATTCCAAACGGGATTCGAAAGAAAACGAAACCAAGGAATCCGGAGGTAATCCATTTATTTTTGGGTTATTTTTGAACGAGAAATCGGAGGTCATGACAAAGAGAGATGAAGTTACTTTAGATCGAGAGGATACGAAGTTCAGAGTAGGGAAGCCCGAAGAGAGGGAAAGTGGTGTAGCAACGTCAGAAGCCGGACAATTTTTAGGAAAGGAAGAAACCATTCCAGTGGCGAAGTTTTCTTCGGAAGGCACAAAAATCAGTATAAAGGAGGAGGCTGTAGCGGAAAGAAATGAAGTAAAGCTAAATCGAGAGGATGTAAAATTCGAAGTGAAAGAGTTCGAAACCAAAGAGAATATGGTTCTACCCGGACAATTTTTAGGAAAGGAAGAAACCATTCCAGTGGCGAAGTTTTTTCCAGAAAGTACTCAAACAAACGTAGAAGAGGTGATTGGATTAGTAGAGAGAGAAAAATTCAAGTCTGAGAACGTTGTCGTGACGGAAAAATTGGGGATCACATCGGAGAAAAATGCAATAACCGAAGTGAGCAAAGTGGTTGTCGTAGGAGAAGAGGTGAAAGCGATTCCAGCTGGATTACTAAACGAAAAAACAGAAACTGTATCGGCAAAAACTACAGTAACCGCGACGGAGAATCTCGTCGTGACAGAAAATTTCGTTCGGGGAGTTGTAAAGGCTGAAGCGAAGGAGGTAGTCGTCGCAGCGGAAAAAAACGAAGCCGCAATAGAGAAAACTGTAGCATTCCCGAAGGAAAAAAAGGAGATAATTGCTGAACAAAAGGCAGAACAGGAAGAAGCGATTGGGTCGGAAAAAGGTGAAGTGAAAACGTCAGCGGTTGGAGGAGAAATACCGGCAAATATCCCATCGGGTGAAAAAATATTGGGTACATTGGGCCAAATTTCAGATACCAAAATAATCGTTTCCGCCGAAGCAATTTCAAAAATTGGTAACGAAATTATCGAGCGCTTAAGGATTATGCAATCCGTTAATACTGCCAAACAGGAGGTTGTTATTACATTCAAGGAGAATGTTTTGTCCGGGACGCAGGTTTCACTTGTCCGCAAAAAATCGGAACTCTCTCTGGTTTTTACGACGGTTGATGCGCAGTCTATGGAATTTTTAGCCGCAGGATACGACGGTTTACGAAACTTTTTGCTCGAACAGTTGAAAGATATTACAACGGTCCATATCAAATTCGAAGGGCGAGAGTTTAGTGATTTGGTCGAAAAAAATCCCCAAAAACGTCAGCAAAATCAGCAAGATCAGCAATCTGAAAAGGAGAATGAAAAAAATGAACCGCAAAGTTAGTCAGGGTTGACAAATTTTGTGGCTGTTTTTACTCCAGTCTGGAGTCCCTATAGTTCAATGGATAGAACCGCGGTTTCCTAAACCGTTAATCCCAGTTCGAGTCTGGGTGGGGGCGCCACTCGAGTTAACAGTAGGAATGTTTTTTCGACTTGACACATAATAGAGTAGAATCAAAGCTAAAAGGTAGAGGGAGGGAGCGGGCTGCTCGACCCCGGACGGGGGACAAAGCCTCTAATGTTTTTTGTCGTTTTGTCAAGCTTTTATGTTCAAATCTAGGTGGCAATAGTGCCACTTTAGCTGATAATGGGAATGCTTTTTCGACTTGATACATCATGGAATAGAATCAAGCCTAGAAGGCTGTCAATTCGCAAGACCATTAACACCTCCATTAGATTTTACTTCGCCCATTATTTTTTCTGGAATTTGGAAGATCGTTTTATTTCCCGATCACCTCGTATCAAGCCTATCATCGCATGCCCTTCCTGAACCTTAACAAATATTCCGAAGCCATCGAAGCTCTTTAAAACTAAGTTGTAAGTAATTGCTATTCGAGTTGATGATTTTTTCAAAAATATAAAAAATTTTCTTGACAACCATCCATTGATCTGCGTGTATACTCTCCATTATGAATAAAAAACAAATAATTAATAAAGGAAAAAAGTCAATTGCTTCAATTGCTTTTTTGGGTTTATCACTGAACTTACATGGGGAGGTCCTCAGTTCCCAAGTCCCCCCGGAGTGTCTTCTTCCGCGTCAAATCGCTCAGAACAAGGAAGAATTTAATTTTTTGTGGGCCGTTTTGGGTTTACCATTATCATCACCGTCTTTTGGCGAGGAAGGTATATTGGTTGAATTAAATACAGAGTCGCGTATCGGCGAAGGAAGTTTCAGTAGAGTTATAGGAGGTAGAGTTATAGGAGGCGCGTTTGGCGATATAGATATCGTCGATAAAATACCATGCGAGGGAAAAAAGGAATATTTAATAAAGGAATGTTCTAATAACCTTAAACTTTTGGAATCCATAACAAATGTATTTAGAGCAAGTAAGAGCGCACTGGAGCAGGTTCCAGTAGAACTTGATGCAATGGCAGCTAAGGTGGGAGAACTTAGGAGAGATTTGGGAGAAGATGCGTTGGAAAGATTTGTGGAAGCTCGGAAAGCAGCTAGGTTGGAAGAACTTAGGTACAGTCAGGAAGAGCTTACGGGAAATCCGGAAGTTATAAGTGATCAAGAAATAGCTATATTGGAAGAACTTATGGGAGGTTTGGAAGCAGCTATATTGGAAGAATTTATAAAAGATCCAGAAGAGTATAGGCGAGTTCGGATCGCAAATGCTAAGATTCAACAAAGAACCTGGGAGGGAATGAAATCTCTTATATGTTCCTTCGGAGTAATAGAAAACGAACATCTTTTACAAAGAATGGCGATGGGTTTCAATCTTTTCAATGCGGTTGTACGTGGACATGAATTTGAATGTGAATCCTATCTCAATGGCTATCCTCGCAGTCGCCACGAAGCCATACGGCGCGCATCGGATTTCTTTTACACGCTTGCTACTTTACACGACTTGGGTTACATTTTCGTTGACATAAGCTCTGCAAACATCATCCTCGAAAATGCTGGCCCGGAAGTCCCCTTTGAGGATGTCAATTGGATCAGTGAACCTTTCACACGTTATCCTTGCCGTCTGATCGATTTTGGGACGTTAACAGAGATCGGAGGGCGTATCCCAAATTACATGTTATTTCAATCTCCCGAAAAATTACCTCCGGAATATCACTATGCGTGGAAAGTTGTGCCTAAGATTGAAGCCAAAGATGAAGAAATTGAAAGAGTCGTATCCCAAATGAAAGCTATAGAATTCAGGGGAGATTGCGGTGACATTGTACGTGACTCTCCAGTCCTAAAGACTATTTTTCATTGTGTGCTACGTCCACTCACCTTTGGTTTCCTGCAAGTACCCACGGATGAGAGGATGGCGGAACTTGTAGAGGAATACGTAGAACTCAATGCACAAAAAGAAAGACTCGAACAAGAAAAAGAAAATTTATACAGGAAACAGACAGACCGCATGCCACCTGCACATCCCTCCTATGACATCCATCAATCTGTCCCTGTCCTGGAAATCATGTTGTTTGGACAATCGAGAGTCGAAGGACATCGGCTGTTCAGCAACGAACTAGAAATAGTGATGAGGAACATGTATAATGCTACAGGGAAAATATACCCACCTGAAATCCTTGCGAGAATCTCCGAGATCATCGAAGCAATGCGCAATCCCGATCCCAGACTACGCCCTTCCGCAATGAATGTCGCTGATGCATTGCGTGAAATAGCGAACAGTGAATGGTAAACAAAGTAAAAATCTATCGGAAAATACTAAAATGAAAGGAACCCCAAAAAGTTTCTTTCCTTTTTTATTGAAAAGCCTGATGATTACTTCCGTTTTCCGACCACTCCCTATCAAGCCCGCCATCGCATGCCCTTCCTGAACCTTAACAAATATTCCGAAGCCATCGAAGCTCTTTAAAACTAAGTTGTAAGTAATTGCTATTCGAGTTGATGATTTTTTTTTAAAAATATAAAAAATTTTCTTGACAACCATCCATTGATCTGCGTATATACTCTCTATTATGAATAAAAAACGAATAATTAATAAAGGAAAAAAGTCAATTGCTTCAATTGCTTTTTTGAGTTTATCACTGAACTTACATGGGGCCATCCAACTACTCAACGAGGAGGATTATATCCCTCTCAATATCGCTCAAAATTATGAGGAATTAGATTTCTTAATTGAGACCTCAGGTTTTAATCCGGGGGACGATCAAGGGCTAGGCTTTGTGTTGTGAAGTTTGACCATTGTATCGGTAGTGGAGGATACGGCAGCATTTTCGAAGCCATATATGGCTATAATGCTCGACGAGTCGTTCTTAAATATGCACACTCGGGAAGCGAAGGAGACTTAGAAGATGAACTTCGTAATTCCTTCTTCCTCTTAAATGGCATGTTAAATGAATTCAGGGCAAGTCTTAACCCAGAAAGTCGGATTCGGCCAGAAATATGGGAGGGAATGAAATCTATTGTGTGTTCCCTTTGGAAAACACCAGATGGCGCTCTTCTCCAAAAACGGATAATGGGCCCCAATCTTCTCGAGGCGATCGAAGATGGAGTAGGACGTCCCTATAACTGTGGTAATCCCGTGGATTGCCGCGAAGCCATATGGCGCGCAATGAATTTTTTTTACACGCTCGCTACTGTACACGGGTTGGGATACATTGTCGTTGATCTATCATGTAACAACATCGTCCTCGATCCAAGTACCAATTTCTCTTGCTGTCTTATCGATTGGAGCCTGTTAACAAGCATCGGGGGTCGTATCCCAGCTTTCATGTTGAGGCCGTCACCTGCCGAAAAATTTCCTCAGGAATATCAGGATGTACTGGGAAAATTTCTCGCGATCGAAAATAAAGGTGAAGAAATTGAAAGAGTTGTATCCCAAATGAAAGCTATAGAATTCAAGGGAGATTGCGGTGACACTGTACGTGACTCTCCAGTCCTAAAGACTATTTTTCATTGTGTGCTACGTCCACTCACCTTTGGGTTCCTGCAAGTACCCACGGATGAGAGGATGGCGAAACTTGTAGAGGAATACGTAGAACTCAATGCACAAAAAGAAAGACTCGAACAAGAAAAAGCAGATTTATACGCAGAACTGGAAGCCCTTATACCACCTGCACATCCCTCCTATGACATTTATCTATCTTCCTGTATCCTGCAAGCCATATTGTTTGGAAGCTTGGGACTCTCGGGACTCCCACATCATGACATTTTGGCACTATTTCAAACGAATAACTTCAAAAATATAGCAGAAACTGCAAAGGCGCAGAAAATGTACTCACCTGAAATCCTTGCGAGAATCTCCGAGATCATCGAAGCAATGCGCAATCCCGATCCCGGACTACGCCCTTCCGCAATGGATGTCGCTGATGCATTGCGTGAAATAGCGAACAGTGAATGGTAAACAAAGTAAAAATCTATCGGAAAATACTAAGAGGAAAGGAACTCCAAAAAGGTTCCTTTCCTCTTTCACCGTTCCTTTGCTTTTATCTTGCACTTATTCGTTTTCTCCTTCTATTGACACGCAGACC
>JAIRLD010000099.1 GCA_031259665.1 Puniceicoccales bacterium
TTGCGGCCGAGCCCGGCGCAGAATGCGCCGGGCTCGGCCGCTGGACGAAGTCAAGGAGTCTGCGACTCCTTACAGGGCATTGGGCGGAGCCCCATATCTTCTGCGGTATACTTCTTATGAAATCCGATGGAAGTCGAAATATCGCGGCGATGTTCCCAAGCGGCCGGCCTATTCCATGGTAGCGCAGAGTTTTCTGTCGTTTGATCCGACGCGCAACCACTCAACAATAGTAACAAAATT
This sequence comes from Puniceicoccales bacterium, assembly GCA_031259665.1. Classification (GTDB taxonomy): domain Bacteria; phylum Verrucomicrobiota; class Verrucomicrobiia; order Opitutales; family LL51; genus LL51. Next base: position 241 of record JAIRLD010000099.1, read on the forward strand.
AGCATTTTTATTTCCATTTAAATCTCCGTTTCGGAAAGGATATTCAACAGATTAATTACATGATTTCCATGGGCTATGGCATCGGTCCTTTCGAAATTCAGTTGTGGCGTATGGCGCAGCCGTATTTTTTTGCACAATTTCTGCTTGATAAAATTTTTATGTTTTGAGAAAAATTTAATCGCATACTGATCCGTACTGCCATCGATGACCGAGAACTTCACCTGGACAAATTTAAAATCTGGAGATATAAGGGCTCCGACAACCGTTATGCTAACCGTTTCTTCGCGAAAATAGGTCCGTAAAATGCGGTTAATTTCGTGCTCGATGGCCTCATTGACTCGGTTTAAACGTAAGCTCATAGCGTTTGACGGTGCTGAATGACCTCAAAGCATTCGATTCGATCGCCCTCCTCATATGCCGAAAATCCATCAATTTTTATACCACATTCAAAGCCGGAACGCACTTCCGAGTGGTCATCTTTTTCGCGCCTTAGGGAATCAATTTTACCTTCGAATAGGACCTTTTGTCCCCGATAAACGCGGGCCGACTTGTCGCGTTCAATCTTTCCATCGACCACCATACATCCTGCAATTGTTACCCGAGCAAGTTCGAATATGCGGCGAACTTCCGCCGTCCCGAGATGATTTTCAGTATAATCGTAGCCGAGTAGCTCCGCCATTTCGTCCTCGACCCGATCGACTAACTCGTAAATAATATTATGCAAGATGACGTGCACGCCCTTATTCTTTACGAAGGGGGCTACACCGCTATCCATTTTAACATTGAAACCGACAATAATCGCATTGGATGAACTGGCGAATTCCACATCGTTTTTGGAGATGGGTCCCACTCCGGAAGCTACAATTTCCACCTTTACCCGATCGCTTTTGATTCCATTGAGGCAGCCGATGAATGCCTCCTCAGTTCCCTGTACATCGCATTTGACGATGACTTTCAAAACCTTTTGCTTCTGTGACTCCATGGCTTCAAATAGTGCCTTTATATTGGCTATTTTGGGCATCGATTCCGTAGAAGCGAGTTTGGCATTATTTTCATTTTCCTCGGCCTGCTTTTTGGCTGCTTTCTCATCCTTTACGACCTCGAAAATATTGCCCGCGGATGGTAGACCACTCCAACCGATAACGCGAACCGACATCGAAGGCGTCGCCATTTTCACAACCTCCGAACGCTCATCTAACATCGAGCGTACACGGCAATATTCCTGATCACAAACGATGGCATCGCCTATTTTTAGCGTCCCCTTTTCAACGATAACCGCCGCCGTAACACCACGGCCCACATCCATTTGCGACTCAATGATGACCCCTTCAGCGGGACATTTGTAGTCCGCCTTCAGCTCCATGATTTCCGCCTGGAGTAGAACGGCCGATAGCAACTCATCGATATGCGTACCCTTAAGTGCAGAAATGCCGACACATAGCGTATCGCCTCCCCACTCCTCTGGAGCTATACCCCGCTGCTGCATCTGCTGCTTAACCCGATCCAGATTAGCACCTTTGGCATCGATTTTATTGATGGCAACGACGACCGGTACCCCCGCCTTTTGGGCAAATTTCAATGCTTCGTCGGTCTGCGGCATGAAACCATCGTCGGCCGCAACGACTAAAATCGCGATATCAGTCAAATTAGCCCCCCGCTCGCGCATATTCGAAAACGCCGCATGTCCCGGCGTATCGAGAAACGTAATTTTTTTACCTTCGTGCTCCACCTGGTAGGCACCAACGTGCTGGGTAATCCCTCCCGCCTCACCGGAAACGACATTGGCATGGCGAATCGTATCTAGTAGCGTTGTTTTCCCGTGGTCCACATGGCCCAAAACGCAAACAATGGGCGGTCGCGGTAGCAATTCTTTGGGGATCTCAATTTTAATTTTGGGAATATTTTGTTTCGCCCCATCGGATTTCTGACGTATTTCGAGTTTGAACCCATACGTTTCCGCTATGCCCGTAGCAATATCATCCGGAATCTGCTGGTTCATCGAGGCAAAAATCCCCCGTCGCATAAGTTCGGAAATGAGTTGAAAGGGTTTTAATCCAATTCTCTGGGCAAAGTCGCGCACAATGATCGGCGCTTTACAAACGAGTAATTTACCCTCTTTAACTTTTTCCGTTTCATTTTTGGCTGGAGTTGTTCCATGGATATTGGGAATTTTTAGGGTATTAAAAAGCTTATCGCTGCGTTGGCTTTGCGGTGTAAATTGAAAACGAACCGTCGGAGCTGCCCATTTCTCACGGGCCCCCATTACGGATGCTTTCTTTCGCACATCCCACGTATAGTTTGAAACGTCACTTCTATCCGTTTCGGAAGCGGTAGACGTCCCCGATACCTGTGTTGTTTTTTCTTCCTCGACAACAGTTTTCTTTGGAGATAGATCCACCTTTGATCCGGCAATTTTTTCGGAACTATTATTCTGCTCTTTAGCAACAAATAGAACCGGCATTCTGGGAGTTGCCTTAGGTAATGGAATTTTTATACTTTTTCTCGGTATCGGTGCAGCGGCCGACTTCGAAGGACTCGTCGACATATCGGGAATTTCTGGGGATGCTTCCGACTTTATAATCCCTGAGTCCTTTTTTTTTCCATTCTCCTCTTCTGGAATAACGGTTTCACTTCCAGTAACCATTTGGGCTACCGGAACTTCACCGCTTCCATGATTTGTAGAAATATCTGCCTTAACGATATGTACCATCTCAGAAGGAGAACCCAATACTTCCGTTTTTGAAATTGCAACATTATTATAAGTAGATTTTACAGAAAAGTTAACCGATCCGGAAAAGCGTTCCTTTTCTTTTTCCGGCTTTTCACTTTCCTTTGAATCCGTACGTCTAGGACGATTAGCGAGCTCCTCGACCAGAGCATCGGCATAGATATTGGGAATCGAACTGGACGCGCTCGTTACCTTTAATCCACGCCCATGGAGCAATTCTATTACATCCTTACTGTCCATGCCCAAATCGCTTGCTAACTGATATACCCTGACACTCATGCTTCCTATTGAAAATTTTTAATGTTTTTTATGTTTTCAAGAATTAAATGCGATTCTTCCGTGGAAAAACCGGCATCTTCCAAATCTTCCAGGACAACATCCTCAAAAACATCGATATCCGTAAATCCAGAAGCTACCAGTCGCTGTGCTAGTTCATCGCTAATTCCAGAAATATTATTGAAGCTCGCCGTTGCCTGTTGAATTTTTCGATTGAGATTTTTTTCCTTTTCCGATTCTGCTTTCTTAATGTCTAGTTTCCAATTCATCAGACGCGAGGTTAGTCGTGCATTCAGGCCCCGCTTCCCAATGGCTATGGCGAGATCCTCCTCGTTCACCTCAAAACTAATCTGTCGGTTGGCTTCATTGACATGAATATTGCGTGGAATAGCGGGATGAATGGCTTCCTGAAGGAATGCGATGGGATCATTGGCATAACGAATAACGTCAATCTTTTCGCCCCCCAACTCCTTCACAATACTGCGAATGCGGACACCCCGCGTCCCAACACAGGAACCGACCGCGTCCACCTTGGGATCCGAACTGCGAACGGCGACTTTCGTACGATACCCCGGTTCCCGCGCCATGCCGTAAATTTCCACCGTACCATCGGCAATTTCTGTCACTTCAATTTCCAATAGACGTCGTACAAAACGCCAATGGGAACGACTGAGAACAATATCCGGTCCATGCGATGACTGTTCGATCTTCAGGAGTAGGCAGCGAATCCGATCGCCGGGAACATATTCTTCACCGGGAATGCGTTCCCGGTAGGGTAAAATAGCTTCCGCCTTTCCCAATTCGACGTAGATATTGCCCGAATCCTGATGTCGAACGATACCACTGACGATATCGCCGATGGAATTTTTAAAATCTTCGTATAACTTTTCGCGCTCGAAGTGCCTAATTCCCTGAGTAATGGCTTGACGAGCACCTTGGGCTGCGATACGGCCGAGAAAAGCGGGATCAATTTCTTTTTCTATGACTTGACTGACATCGATATTGGGATCAACTTCCTTTGCTTTGGAAACGTGAATCTGCGCTTGCGGATCGCTGACGGAATCTACAACCTCGAGGATCGCCCATGCCTTTAGACTGCCCGTTTTCGGATTAATTTCCACGCGGATATCATATCCGGCATTAATACTTTTTAAGGCGGCGGAACGGATGGCCTCGGCGATAGTTTGAATCATATCGCCTCGTGGAATACCTTTTTCCTTTTCCATGTACTCAAGTACGGCTAAAATTTCGCTACCGGTTTTCATATCTCAATAAAATCCATTACGGAGTCAAAAAAAGCGGAGTGCGACCACTCCGCTCAATGAACCACGTAAAGTTTTCGACTGACTGTCAACTTAGCCCAATAACCGGGATCGTCAAGAAAAATTCCTAGCCGAAGATTTTTTAATTTTTTGTTAAATTAATCATACTCCAAAGACTCTCGATATTTCACTTGACAAAGTATTTTTTATTCACTGCTTAATGAACACATGTTTAAAAAGTTTTCCATTCTATTCTGCCTATTGCAGCTAGCATTAAATGATCTTGCAGCCACGTTTAAACCAGATAGGCCTTTCCCTGGGCGAGAGTTTACTGATACAAAGAAAAAGGCAAGTGCTGGAGCTTGCAAGCAATCTACGCGGAAGCGGATTGCTAAACCCGATGAAAGTATCACAAAACAATCCAGAGAAATTCCAGAAAGATCCCTTTTTTTTAAAGCTATGGCTGAATGCGAATCTGTTGCAGAAAATGAAGGTTTATGCAAATTTAGAGTTAGGATTGAGCATAGCGATAAAGAATACCAGGAAGAGGAGGCTGAGGCTATTTGCGTTGCAAACCCCACCTACGACTTGACATTTAAATTATTATTTTTAGCTAACCCAAATGATCCTGAAAAATTTAAAGGGTATGTAGAATTCATTCAACCTGAAGAAGCCAGAAAAACATTGATTTCGTTATTAAATGGATTGTATTATCCTGAATTTCTTTCCAAGGAGCAAACTCCGCAAAAAAATAGGATCATAGGAATAGAAATAATAGACAGTACACTTTTAGATGCTCGAAAAGTAAATCCGGAAGAGAAGAGCAAATCTGGGAAAGCGAATTCTGAGTTTGAAAACTCTTTGCAAGAATTGCGTTGTGATATTGTATGTAAATGTACACTTGAATCTCCGAGTGCTGACAACAAAGATATGCATTATGCGCTTTATTTCGACATAGAAATGCAACGCAAATATATCCCTGATCGGGAACAAGAATTTGTTGAATATGTAAGAGCCTTAAAAAGAAAATATGGGGATGAGGTACATCTATTAGCTTTTCTGAATTACGAAACAAGAGAAAAAAAGGCCGTAAGTCGTGGAGCAATGGCTTTTGTTCAAGAAGGTAAGGATGGCCGACCTGTTGTCCCTAAAAATAGAGCAAGACCCCTAGTTTATCAGCCTATGATTTGTCTTCCGTGTGCTGTAAGTGAAATTTTAAATGGACAAGATATAGAAATTGTAAAAGGGAAACCTATTGGTCCAGCTGGGAAAGAATGGCTTAAATTGCTAGGCGTAGAATGGTGGGGGAAAAGGAGTAAAGATAGGCCGGAACGCTATGTGGTTCCTAAAGATGTTAGCACGCCTGAAGTGGGAAAGGCACTAGAAATTTTGGCAAAACAAGTGGATGAAGCGGCGTTCCAAGCGGAGGTTAAGAGGATTTTCGACGTCCACAAAGATGCCAATGCCCTTAGAGAAGAGGGCCGAGAAGAAGGCCGAGAAGAAGGTGAACAAATTGGCCTCCAGAAAGGTGAACAAATCGGTCAATTGAAAGGTCTTATGCAAGCGTTTATCAAGATAGAGCAATTTCTTGATTTTCTTATTGCTGGAATGAATCTACGAAATTTAACTGAAGATTTTATAAGGCAGCTTTGGGATGAAGTAAGCGATACCAATACGCCAGGACAATATGAAGTTTTTCTTCAGGAATTGCGTACAAGAAAGTTAATCGATTAAAAAAAGCGGAGTCAACCCCTCTGCTTAATGCTAGAACGCCCAAACGGAAAAATGAGAATATACTTTTAAATATAATGCTTAAATTCCCCTGCTGAACAGCCTACTCCATAAAACCGCCATTTCTTGGCGTTCCTGCCGGGACTCGAACCCAGACCCTCGGTTCCGAAGACCGATGCTCTATCCATTGAACTACAGGAACTCTCTACTAATTGTCGGAATCGAATTACTTCATTATGTCCGAAACAAAATAAAAATTACCCCAGAAGTCAAGTAACTCCCACAAAATTACGGCCCTTATCCCAAACCCGTCCTGTAATCCTTACCCTTGGCGTTCTTGCCGGGATTCGAACCCAGATTTTCGGTTCCGGAGACCGACGTTCTATCCATTGAACTACAGGAACTTTCCATCACTCGCTAACTTGCTGTACCCCAGGAATAGTCAAGATTAAACGTCTTCCCTAAGGGCCACTCGGTTGCCTAAGGGCTGCGTGCCCTTAGAATCCTCGCCAGGAGGCACCGTCTTCCTGGACCTGGATTTGCGGGTTGACCCAGTGGCGGTGCCACTGGATCAAACCGCAAGGGGGCCAAAGCCCACCCCGCGGCTACGCCGCGGGGTGGGCTAAAAAAGTGGCCGAGGCCATGCGCGATGCGCATGGCCTCGGCCAACAATTTAAAAGATTACATCATACATCAGATTAAGTACATCAAAGTAAGTACATCAAAATAAGCGTAGGTCTATTGTATTTAAGCCGTTCGCACATTTTCGTCAAGACCTGCGTGCGTTAGAAATTTGGTCTTCCCGCAGGTAATGTTAGTTTTCCCGCAGGTAATATTGGTCTTCTTGCAGGCCATGTTGGTCTTCTTGCAGGTAATATTGGTCTTCCCGCAGGTAACATTGGTCTTCTTGCAGGCCATGTTGGTTTTCCTGCGGGTAACATTGGTCTTCTTGCAGGTAATGTTGGTCTTCCCGCAGGTAATGTTGATTTTACTGATACGGGTTTCCATGTTCCGGGTCTTTCGAGCAAACGATTTTTCCCTTCTGCGTGTTGACTACCATCAGGCATTGTTCTATAATGCTCGCAAGGTTTTTTATACGCAGCTGATCCAGCTGGCTTGGCTGGCCCAGCTGGAGGTAATGGTGTAGCTGAGTCAGCTGGAGATAATAGTTGTGGTTTAAAGGCCATTATTGCAAAATTTGGGGTTTTTCCTCGCTCTCTTGCTAAATATACCGTAGTTCCGATAACATCATATTGCACAGGGTTGCTTCCAACTGTTAAGTTTTGATTTTTATAGTGATATTGTTGATGTTCGTGTCCGCAGACTATAGTCCAAGTGAGTCTGTTTAATACCTCTCCAGAAATAGTAATATCTTGCAATATAAGCTCCAAAATACCTCTTACTCGATCAGAGAAATCGTCAGTTGGATGATAAAACTCATGGGCAGCAATAACTATATTTATGGGGCCAGGAATTTTTTCCAAATCAGCGATTGCCAGTTGGAAGGATTCCTTTGTTATTTTCGTAATTAAATTATCGTCGGCGGAAGAAGGTAAATTATCCCTTAAGCTACGACCTCGGTGTAATGCTTTTAGCGCATCCACATAATCGTTCTTTAAAAAACCAACTTCCAATCCTCCCCCATAAAAAAGAAAGCTTGAACAATAGGGGAAAAATAAAGTGTTTTCAATAATTTTATATGGAAATATATTGGCTGGAAATTCAGCAACATCGGTAGACGTGATTTCTAACTTTGCCATACCATAATTCACATAATCATTGTAACATTCGACCAGTTTATCCCAATCTATTCCCTTTGGAATATGCGTTAAAAAAGGGATATTTTTTGTCTTTAAAAATAACAATAATCTATAAAATGACACAACATTTTGCAGTTCATGATTTCCTAAATTGAATATAATTTCACATAAACCACTTAATTGCAATAAAAAATTTTCACAAGCATATTCTAAACTATCAGGTTTTCCTTTTCCCGTATAACCATAAGATCGAGGGGCAAGATCTCCATCAATGACCACGGAGACTTTAGAAAATCCTTTACCTTTTATGACTCTAACTTGCTCGATGAATTCTTGATAATGTTTATGATATCCGTGTACATCCGCAAGCGATAGCACTATGCTACTATCAAAAGGAATTCCTTCTAGATAGTCATTAATTGCTGAATGGTCGCCTATATTTATTGCCTCACCCCTCTTAGCCATTCCTTGCCAGGTTACACTAGTTTGTACCGGTCCTGAGCCGTACATAATGTCGGAATAAAATCCCGACATTGCCATTAATCCCATACATAAATAAAAAATGTTTTTCGTTTTCATATAATACTCTCTTTCTATTTGTTTTATCCTTAAAATAGTTTTCAGAATAATTAAATATGCACTATGTCAAGTTTTTATTATTTTTGTTATTTTTTATTACCTATATATGGTAAATTCTAACTTAATGACATTCGAATTTTATATTATCTAAGGGCTGCGAGCCCTTAGAAACCCCGCCAGGAGGCACCGCCTCCTGGACCTAAATTTGCGGATTGAGCCAGGGGCATCGCCACTGGA
>JAIRLD010000017.1 GCA_031259665.1 Puniceicoccales bacterium
CAGCTCCCAAAGCAAGGATTACGTCTCGTTGCTCGTCCTAAGAAAAACAGGAGCCCTAATACTCCGATAGAAAAAAAGTTACTCCGCAAACGTTCTTCCATAGAAACGGCCATCGGAAAGTTTCAATCCCTTTTTGGCTTCACGCTTTCCAATTTCCGTTCCTAAATTTCGGTTTTCGCCTCTTTTTCTCTCGCTATTTTTGCCTTTATTTTTCCCCCTTAATTTCGCCATCCGCGTAATGAGATTTTTGAATTAGTTAAAACGTTTCGGGGCATATTTTTTATTTCACTTTATTTTTGTTTTTCTTTGAGATCTTGCCATTCGCGGAGGCGTTCTGCGAGAACCTTTTCAGCACCGATCGCTTTCGGTTCATAAAACTTTTTCGATGTCAACATATATTCTTGGCCCGAAATGTTGCGTTCGAAATTGTGATATCGAAAGATATAAACATAAATAAAAAAGCACCCCTTGTGGGATGCCTTTGTAATGCGAAGCTATTTTATCTGGGTGAGGCTAAAATTATAATTACAAATTGCCACTGATTGTGCACTTAGAGGAACGGATTAATACCCGTTCCTAAGGCCTAATTTAACTAGAATAATTGCGCATCGGATCTTGCCTGAAACATGAGGAGAATTTCGCTAAAAGAGCCAAAAACGTTTCTTAGGAAGCTGGAATCTCATAGCTTCCCTTTGTTCTGGCGTGAAGGCCTGGACTTGAGCTGGCGTCAAGGCAGCGACTTGATCTCTCGTGAAGGCCCGGGTTTGAATTGGCCACAGGAACTTGATTTGAGCTGGCGTGAAGGCCTGGACTTGAGCTGGCGTCAAGGCTTGAATTTGAGGTGGTGTCAAGGCAGCAACTTGATTTTCCGTGAAGGCCCGGATTTGATGTAGCCACAGGAACTTGATTTGATCTGGCGTAAAGGCCTGGATTTGATCTCTCGTCAAGGCGGCGATTTGAGGTAGCGTTAAAGTCTTGATTCGATCTGGCGTAAAGTCCAAGATTTGATCTCTCGTGAAGGCCTGGACTTGAGCTGGCGTCAAGGCTTGAATTTGAGGTGGTGTCAAGGCAGCAACTTGATTTTCCGTGAAGGCCTGGATTTGCTTTAGTGTAAAGGCCCGGGTTTGAGCTGGCGTAAAGGCCTGGATTTGATCTCTCGTCAAGGCCCAGATTTGACGTAGCCCCAGGAACTCGATTTGAACTGGCCTGAAGGCCTGGACTTGAGCTGGCGTCAAGGCTTGAATTTGATCTCTCGTGAAGGCCCGGATTTGATCTCTCGTCAAGGCCCGGATTTGATGTAGCTCCAGGAACTTGATTTGAACTGGCCTGAAGGCCTGGACTTGATATCCCTTCAAGGCCTGGATTTGAGTTGACGTGAAGGCCTTGATTTGCTCTGGCGTGAAGGCTAGGACTCTAGGCGTCGACGGGCCTGGGCGTTGACCTGGTGGCAACAAGGAATAGTCGGGACTTCCACTCAAAGCCTGGATTTGATCTCTCTTCAAGGCTCGGATTTGAATTGGCGTGAAGTCCCGGATTTGAGTTGGTGTGAAGTCCTGGATTTGAAGTGGCGACAAAGTCTGGATTTGATCTGTCGTGAAGGCAGCGATTTGAGCTGGCGTCAAAGTCCAGATTTGAGTTGGCGTGAGGGCAGCGATTTGAGCTGGCGTCAAGGCAGCGATTTGAGCTGGCGTCAAGGCCCGGACTTGATCTTGTGTCCAGTTTTGTATTGGCAGTGGCTGTAAATCTCGTATAGCAGCTATACTTGATGTTATTGCACCTGAAAAGCTTCCCAATAGGAAACTATTCCGTATTAAATGTTTTAATATTTTTATTTTTTTATTATTCATTTTTTCCCTTTCTATTTTATTGTTATATTGTTTATTTGTTTTATTACCCTAGATAAAACAGATTCTATATCAATGCCTTATATTAATGCCTTTTAAAAAAGCGCAAGAAATTTATATAAAATTTTTAATATTTCTTTTGGATCTGATTTTCTTTGAGATCTTGCCATTCGCGGAGGCGTTCCGCAAGAACCTTTTCAGCACCGATCGCTTTCGGTTCATAAAACTTTTTCGGCGTCAACATATATTCTTGGCCCGAAATGTTGCGTTCGAAATTGTGGCTGTATTGGTAGTATTTCCCGTGCTGTAGTTTTTTGGCAGCCGCACCATGTGCGTCACGTAGCCATATCGGTACCGCCTCTTTCCCATGTTTTTTAATGTAAGCTGTCGCAGCCTCAAGCGCTAGGTAGGTCGAATTACTCTTCGGTGCTAACGCGCAAAATACCGTCGTGTGCGCTAAACTTAAACGACATTCCGGCATGCCTAGCCGCTCACAGGCATCAAAACACGCATTGGCAACCAATATCGCCCGAGAATCCGCTAAACCAATGTCCTCCGATGCAATAATTAAAAGCCGTCGCGCAATGAATCGCGGATCCTCTCCACCCTCTAACATCACCGCTAACCAGTAAATCGCTGCGTCCGGATCACATCCACGAATACTTTTTATGTATGCCGAAATCGTGTTGTAGTGCTCATCTTCATCGGCATCGTAGACCAGCTGCTGCTTAAATAGAAATTTTCCCGCCTCCTCGACGGTAACGGATGTTCCCAAAGGCGTATTGAGTACGATCGATTCCAAAACATTAAGCGCCTTTCGCGAATCACCATTACATTGCTCGGCAATAAGGGTCAATGCATCCGCGTCTAGCGTACAATTCATTGTTCCTAATCCGCGTTCCTTATCTTCAAGGGCGTTTTTTAAAATAATAATAATCGCTTCGTTTGACAATGGCTCCAGTTCGATCAATCGGCAGCGGCTGAGTAGGGGATTAATGACGTAGAATCCAGGATTATGCGTGGTCGCACCGATCAGCTGAATCGTTCCCGCTTCCACATCGGGGAGTAAAAGATCCTGCTGCGATTTGTTGAAGCGATGGATTTCGTCGATAAATAAAATGGTGCGCGACGACGGATTGCGTTGGGCTGATCTTAGAATCTCACGGAGTTCGGTGACGTTCGATAAAACGGCATTAACTTTCATAAACCGACGTTTTTCTTCGTTAGCGATTGCTTCGGCAATGGATGTTTTCCCACTTCCAGGTGGACCATATAAAATGAGACTCCCCAACGATTGGTTGCGTACGAGATCGATAAAAGGTGATCGTATGAGTGCATCTTGTCCAACGATTTCATCGAGGTTACGCGGCCGCATGCGTACGGCTAGTGGTCCCGATCCCATGCGGCAGGTCTCAAAGAATTCTGTCATCGGAATTATACTTTATAGGAATGAACGCGTCGTGTAAATAGTAGATTTGTCACCGGAAAAACCGGCGGGCGTTTTTTATGCACCCATTTGCGGTAAAACCGCAAAACCTTCGGAGAAGGTTAAGGAGATTAATCTCCTTATGGGTGCATAAACCAAACCGACATCCTACGTCTTTCGAGCCATCCATTCGTTTGATGTCGAATGGCCTTTAGTGACAAAGAAAAAAGGTATTTGGAGTTTGGATACCGGAGGGGATAGCATCGAGCCAGGAGAGTTTTTCTATGAGTGTTTGTGTTGCGAAGATGGGGAGTTGATTAATGAGTGCGAGGGCAATGGCATCACTCGGACGCGCATCGAGACATAGAGTAGTTCCTTTGTTATTCAGGATAATTTTTGCGAAAAAAACTCCTTCGCAGGTATCGTCGATGATAATATCTTGAATCGTAGCTCCCAGAGCGGTGATACAATTCGAAAGCAACGTAAACGTATGGGGACGTTTAGTCATTTGTTTTTTTAGAAGATTGCGGAGCAGAACGCCGGTTTCACTCGAAACGTGAATCGGAAACCTTTTTCCGTTAGTATTATTTTGCATAATGAGGGAAGAAACTCCACTAGAGAAAACGATATCAGAGATAGAAATCCCAACCAAACCAACATAAACCATGAACCTATTCTGTCGAAATTAAATTTTCTAGCAAGCGGAAAATGACTATAAAAATTTTCCCCCATTGCAATGATAAAAATATGAAATTTTCACGGAATCGAAAAAATTAAATAAATACAGCGCGGAAAATTATACAATTTTTAATCCTACGGTGAGGAGATAATCTTATTCTACGGTAACGGATTTGGCTAAATTGCGTGGACGATCGACATCGCAGCCTCGCAGTATTCCGACGTAGTAGGCTAAAAATTGTAATGGGATGACCGAAGCGATCGGATTAATTCCGGGATGTACTTCAGGGATTGTGAGCACTTCGTCGCAGAATACTTCCCAGGCAATGCAGTTATTATTCACAATTGCGATTACTTTTCCGCCACGCGCTTTCACTTCCTGTATATTATTCATCGTTTTATCCAGGAGCTCATTTTGTGTCGCAATAAATATGCAAATTGTTTCCTCGGAAATGAGTGCGATGGGGCCGTGTTTCATTTCTGCCGTGGGAAACGCTTCCGCATGGACGTAGGCGATCTCCTTCAGTTTTAGCGCACCTTCCAGGGCAATGGGATACATCGCCTGGCGACCTAAGAATAAAAATCGCTCGTACCCGTAATATTTTTCAGCAATTATTCGAATTTGCTCAGATAATTTTAATACGTCGCTTGCAATAATTGGGAGCGACTTTAATGCCTGTACATATTGTAATCCGACGATTGCATCCATATCGCGTATTCGGGCAAATAGCAGGGCTAACATGGATAAAATTGTAATTTGCGAGCTAAAAGCTTTCGTGGAAGCGACACCCATTTCGAATCCTGCGTGTTGGTAGATACCCGCGTCCGTTGCACGGGCGATAGTCGAACCGACGACGTTTGTGATCCCTAGAACCGTGTAGCCCCGGCGTTTTGCCTCATGGAGCGCGGCCAGTGTATCGATCGTTTCTCCTGACTGGCTGACGACGAAAACAAGTGTATTGCGTTGGAGGGGGGCGTTGCGATAGCGAAATTCTGAAGCGTATTCGACATCTACGGGGATACGTGCATATTTTTCGATGAGGTATTTCCCTACCAAGCACGCGTGATAAGCGCTACCACAGGCGCAAAAGAGGAGGCGATCGACCATACGTAATTCCTGGGGGATCAGTGAAATCCCTCCAAATTTTGCCGAACACCCATCAGCCGTAAAGCGTCCACGCATGGCATTTTCGATAACGGAGGGTTGTTCGAAGATTTCCTTTAGCATGTAGTAGGGGTAATCGGCGAGGTCCGTGTCATGAATTTCCCAATCGAGCTCGTGACAGACCACATCGACCGCATTTTCATGGAGCGTCGTGATCGAAAAATTATCGGAACGTACGGAAGCAACTTCACCGTCATTTAAATACACGACGCGCTTCGTGTAGCGGGCAACGGCGGCGGCATCACTGGCAACAATATTCTCACCGTTCCCAAGACCGATTAGGAGCGGTGAACCCTTACGGGCCACTACAAGTTCATCGGCAAAAATTTTACTTATGATGGCGATTCCGTAGGTACCTTCAACGTGTAACAGCGTTTTGCGAACGATTTCTGCGAAGTGTAAGTGGGGTGCTTTTTGGTAATGGTAATCGATGAGATTGGCGAGGATTTCCGTATCCGTATCAGAGGCAAAGCGGTAATTTTTTTCGATGAGGAAAGCTTTAATTTGCAGGTAATTTTCGATGATACCATTATGGACGACCGCAAAACGGCCATCGTCGCTGAGGTGGGGATGGGCGTTACGTTCGGAGACGTTACCGTGCGTTGCCCAACGGGTATGACCGATACCGATAGGACCACGGTGTGGAAATTTAGTTTGGGCCTTAGCGAGTTCCGCAACCTTTCCGATGCGTTTGAGAGAGAAGATAGTTCCATTATCCAGGACGGCGACTCCTGCGGAATCGTATCCCCGGTATTCCATACGCTTCAGGCCATCGATTAGAATGCCATTAGCTTCCTTTTGTCCGATATATCCGATGATGCCGCACATGAGATTTTTCTATTTTCTTTTGAAAAAATAACAACCTTCAACTCGAACCGTGGCCAGTCGACTGCTCGTAAAGTTATAGAGAATTTTAAAGTCAAAAATCAAACACATAACAAATATAAATTTTTGTTATGATTCCTATTCGTGTCAACAATTAAAAAACCGAACACAAGCCCACGCATCCTATCAACGATAGAAAACAACTGACAATCCAAAAGCGCACCGTAATTTTCGTCTCGTGGTATCCTAGTAACTCAAAGTGGTGATGAATGGGGGCCATCTTGAAAATACGCCGTTTATTGCGAAATTTGTAGGAAGATACTTGCAGAATATCTGATAGCGCTTCGACTACAAAAACGCCACCTACAATGACGAGATGGAACGGATGATTCGTTAAAAATGCAATAACCCCGATTAGGGCTCCGAGGGAAAGTGATCCGGTGTCGCCCATAAAAATTGCTGCCGGGTAAGAGTTATGCCATAGGAATGCGATTAGAGCGCCCAGAGCTGCGGCACAAATAATTGCCAATTCTCCGTTTCCGGGAATGGGAACGGCGGATATGAACATTGCCGTATGAGTATTTTCCGTGGCGATGGAAACGAGGGTTAAAAAAAGCAAAACCGGAATAGCACAACCCGTTGCGAGTCCGTCGAGTCCGTCCGTCAAATTGACGGAATTACTTGTACCGGCAAGGACGAAAAAAAGGAAAATAGTGAGGAGAATAGGGGATGAAATAATGAAGTATTGCCCTGTAAAGGGAACGGGCATGGCGATATACTGTTCCCACAGATTCGGGCAGTAATAGAGTGCTGCAATTATTCCTCCGGAGGCGACAAATTGAATCAGTAGTTTGATGCGTCCGGGCATTCCTTTCGCATTTTTGGCGCGAATTTTAGCGAGATCGTCGATGAACCCTATGGCGACGCAGAACAGGTAGCTGCAAAGTGCAATCACCACTTGCGCATTCCAGCGTACGGCGATGGAGGTTCCCATGAGTGTCGCCACAACAATGATCACACCTCCCATAGTTGGGGTATGTGCCTTGGGGCTATGAAGCGTAGCGAGATTGTGAACTTCTGTTTGGTCGCGAAAGACCTGTTCCAACTTCAATTTTTTGAGGTACCTTATCGCAGCTGGAGCGAGAATAACCGCCACTAAAAATGATGTGGAAAAGGCTAAAAGCATTCGTTTAAGTATGTATTCCAACTCCGTGAGGTTATGGAGCATTTGCCCATACATTCTATCAAATAAAAACATAAACACGTAGCGTACTTAATCGAAAATATTTTTCAAGGCTGCAACGCTATTTTCTCGTACACGCTGAAAATTTTACAATATTTGAAACATATGGGTGCTTTAGAATCTTTAGGGGAGCGCTATCCTCAATTAGATATTTGCCGGGATGCAATCGAGCAAGCGCGCAATATTTTGGTCACCTCTCTTGAAGGTGGAGGAAAGTTATTGCTAGCGGGCAATGGGGGTAGTGCGGCCGATGCGGGACATATTTCGGGGGAGTTACTGAAAAGTTTTTGTAAAAAACGACCCATTCTTCAAGATATCGCTGCCAAAATTGGATCAGAAATGGCTTCAAACTTGGAGGGAGCATTACCGGCGATTTCGTTACCCGATTTCGTTTCCTTCCACACGGCTTATGCGAACGATCGCAGTGCGGAGTATAATTTTGCGCAGCTCGTCTTAGCCCTAGGTGACGAGGGCGATGTACTATGGGCGCTATCGACTTCAGGGAATTCGAAAAATATCATCCATGCGATTCGGACTGCCCGGGCAAAAAATCTGAAAGTGATTGGGTTAACGGGGCGTAGCGGTGGTATGATGTGCGACCTATGTACGACCTGTATTTGTGTTCCGGAAGAGGAGACCTTCAAAATTCAGGAGTTACATTTGCCGGTTTACCACGCGCTTTGTCAGGCAATCGAGGCTCATTTTTTCTGAGAAATAGTGTGACAAACGGTCAATAATAATGGTTCGCTAGATGCCGAATGTTGTCCGTTACGTTTCGTAATATCCAAGATCTTTATTAAAAATTATTATATCGAATCATAGGAACGGAAAATTAAAAATATTCGAGAAAAAACTTGCAGTTTAGGGATAGATGATTTCGTAGTAACTATGTTTTTAGCAACAGCAGCGGAACAGGTATCAGGACGTTCTCCGGGGGTAGAAATGCTTATCATGTTATTTTTATTTCTGGGTATGTGGTTTATCCTCATTGCCCCGCAGAAGAAGAAACAGAAAAAACATGAGGAAATGATCAATCTACTGAAATCGGGAGATAAGGTTCTAACGGCAGCGGGAATTTTCGGTGAAATTCGTGGTGTAAAGCCCGATCGCTTTGAGGTGAAAGTCAGTGAACATACTATCTTAGAAATCCACCGCTCCTGTATTACCACCAAATTATAGTTTTCGCACTTTTACGGGATTTGTATGGATTTTGAAGGAGGGCCTTTGGGCGCCATAGCTTTAGTTTTGTGCTACATATTTTATTTTTAACCTTCCGCCTAATCGATTAATTTTGAATCCATTTTAACGTATTTGCTAATACGCGTATGTTTTTGTATATTTTGTGGTTTTATAAGGAATAAATCACAAATAAATGCATTAATTTATTTAATTTTTTATTTTTCTATATAAATATATTGTAAAAATAAAATTATAGGCTATGCTTATGTCATTCAACGAGAAAGAATAATATGAAAAAGTCGGTCAGTATACTAGTAATGGCATGCGTAGCGGCATGGGGTTGGGGAACGGCACCGAGTCGTATCCCTTTAATATCGGGGGACGAATCATCCTATGATACGCCATCATTTCAAATGGGAGTTGAAACTCCTTTAGTTTTCAAGGATGGGCGTGGATTTCATGTGGCGCCGTGGTTTAAGGCGATTCAACCCGATTTGTTACATTTAATTAAACGCAGTTATGTCCTTACGAAACGGGAACGTAACGGCAAATTTCGCAATGAACATCGCATGTTATCGGATAGTTCGGTATCTTATATTCCGGAGACCAGACACCAATGGATTTGTGATCGCAACTTTACCGGTATCCATGGAAAGCTGAAGGAGAGTTCGCGTATCGGAAGGGTATTGAATGTCGCATTTGAAGCGGTTACGCTTGGGAGATTTGCTCCGGAAATTGATTTTCCGGGATACGTTGCAGCTTTGCAAACTGGACCGTACCACGTTATTGCCATCGTATTGAGAGGAAGTCAGGGGGAAGATTTTCAACCGGGATCGGGACTACTCAGTGCGAGTTGGGCGACGAATTACGATGCGGGACCGCTCGAAGTCGATTCGGGGTTATACGGATTTAGCGGAAGAATGCATGGTGGTTACCTAACAAAAATAAATTCCTGTAATCTGCCTCAGGAGGAATTCGAGCAAATGGTTTCTGATCATGAGATTAATAATCCTTTACAATCAAGGGTCGATCTCGACTTCATTTATCCACTTTTTGAAAGTGTTCGGCGTGTTATTGAACAGATTCCAGAGGATGAACGGGATCGTATACGTTTCGTTGTGACGGGCCACAGCCAAGGAGGCGGGTTAGCGCAGGTTGCTTTACCGCTCATGATCAGTCAATTTGGAGAATTGATTACTGGATTTATCAATAATACGGAAACGCCGCGATTTTTTGGATATTTCCTATCGGCTCCACGCGTTGCCGCCGATCAAGAGACCGTCGATAGTTACAATGCGTTGGTTGGGCATGACAATATGATTAATCATTTTGCTTTCCGTGACGTCGTTACGATGGCTTGTCTGCACGGGTACAAAACGTTGGGCCATTTGGCATGTGATTCGGCGAGGGATGTACTACATCGCGGGATTTGTTCAGAAGTTGCCTATAATAATCGCATGCTTTTGCTCAGTTTTATTCAGGCGTGCATCGATGCTAGTGCTTTTGATACGGGCGATAATCAGCATTGGGTTTTGGGGGAGAATCCGGAGTTGATCATTTGTTGGGATGAAATTAAGCATCTTTTATCGTACCAGCAATTCACCTATGAGCGGATCAATCCGGATGGAATTACAGACCTATGTAACTTTGCACTCGACCAATATCGGCAAAGATATGCCATTGATGGAGATTTACATTTTACCGTAGATCAAATTCCATTTACGAAATATTGCAATTGGGAAGAAATTCAGAGGATTTGTTGCGGCGACTTATTTCCCAACGAAATCCGACTCAATGAAGCAACCTGTGTCATACTTGATCGGGTTGTTGAGAACATCTATGGCAGGACGGCTATATTTTCAGCGGATGGAAGGTTTAATGTTAGTGCCCTAATCGATACGGTATTTGATTTATTAGATGCTGGGCGCGGTAGCGATAATCCTGGGGGATGCTGGGAGTGTCTAAAGCGTTGTTTCTGCTGTTGTTGTTCGCTCTTTGGTCGTTCCAATATCCAAGCTACCTTTTATTTTGATCCGGAGTTCCAAGCATTACTGGAATCCAGGGGCATTGATCCCACTGACCTGGGAATAATTAGATTGGGCGGTGGTTCGTTGATCGCCTACTTGCATTTCGGTTCGGGGGCCAATGGGTTCAGTTCGAAATTATTCGATAAGTTTTTGCCGTCACGGAATCTGGGATTTGCACTAAGGAATGGCGAAATTGTTACTACCCAACGGAATCCAGTATTGCGTTCGGAAATAAAGGAGATATCGCCTATTATAGATGAATCCCATGAAGAATATTCCGATGGAGAAGTTTCGGCCCATCGTCCACCGAGTGTCATTTTTAGAATGAAAAAGTCGAAGTCAGCGACATAGATTTAAGAGATTATATCATAGAGCTTTTGAGGTGCTACGATGCAATAGCACGTTGCCCTCAGTATCTGGGTGGTGATCATTATAATCGCAGAAAAATTTCCGGGAACGATTCCCGAAAAAACAAAAAACCATCCATCAAAAAACCAAAGGCCCATTCTTTAGAATGGGCCTGTCACATAACTAACTTATCGAATTTTATTTGGAAGGAGTTTTTGTATCAACTTTTGGTTCTTCTTTTTTGGGTTCTTCTTTTTCCGGAGTTGGCTGATTAATTTCATGGACTTCAATGAAAAACTCTAAAGTATGTCCATCACCATAAGCCAGTTCAGGAGGAATCCAAGCTTGAATTATTCCGCCTTCGCCAATCAATTGGATTACTTCAGCCACACCGAGGGGAAGCATAAATAGGTAAATAAGTTCTCCAAGTCCATTGGTATTCTCGATAATTTCACCATCGATTGACCTTACTATGAAATCAATTTTGGCACTGTCATCCGGACCAACACGCTTACTATTGCCCTGCTTAGTAATTTTATAAAACGATCCCGAAGCTGTTTTTTGGACGTCTGGTTCCTTTTGTTTTGCTGCTAGAAATGCTTCGCCGCGCTTTTTAATCTCTGCAATATAAATTTCTTTCTGTTTCTTTAAAAATTGTTGAAACTCTTCCATTTCTTTCTGATTAAGTTCGGGAAGTTCCTCGCCATTGAGTGCAGCTTTTAGGCCAAACATAAGTTGCTCTTTTTGCTGTAGATCCAAACCAAATTCAAGAGCTCCCGTGTTGTCAATGATCATGTGACCGAGCACCTGTAGATAGTGATTCTCCTGGGCTTTTTGGTCGACAACACTCACCATAGAAGCAGCTAGTAAATCTGAGGCACCTTTCGCGGGTGACAACACTGGGACTATGGGATTAGGCACGGCACCTCTGGCAGGCGATACGGGTGCCTGTACTTGGACCGCAGGATCCTGTAATGCATATAACGACAATCCACTCCAAAGCGTGGATACAATAAGTAAATCTTTCCAATTATTCATCATTAGCTTCCTAAGTGCTACTTAACCTAGAAAAGACGAAATGAAAAGCAAGAAAATAATCACAAATATTTAAACGATAATGGAATAGATGGCAAAATGGGTAATGAAAAGGGCAATCGGGTGGTATCGGGTACCATTTCATCACGGAACTTTCGCGAAAAATTTTCATGGCATACAATGGAACTAGGGACGCGTGCTAAGCGTTTCGTAGCAAAAATCCAGTCCAACCGTTACTTTTTAATGTAGAAGCGACATACCTAACACTTCCCCCCTCTTCCCAAAGGCCCCCGGTTTTATAACCGAGGGCTGGATGGGATATGGATGGGAAATTCTTTAAAGCATAAACTTGGTTATCATGTTTTTACAGCACAATGCCTTGTTTGGCCGGATAAAGTAGACCTTTATCGCTTCATCCAGGTACAAGACATATTGCGTAAGTAACTAATGCAACCATAAAATGACAAAAAATCAATATTTACGAAATTATCTCCAGAAGGTATAAAGCCGCTGGTCATTTGCTCACGTTACTTATCACTTTTGCGGCAATGATAAACAAATCAAGAAGGACAAAATTCTTTTCTTTATCGGTGCCTTCTATGACACTATTGCAACGACGTCCACACATTGTTTTTTCTCCGAATAAAATAATAAAAGGCCCCCGGTTTTACAACCGAGGGCTGGATGGGATATGGATGGGAAATTCTTTAAAGCATAAACTTGGCTATCATGCTTTTACAGCACAACGCCTTGTTTGGCCGGATCAAGTAGATCTTTATCGCTTCATCCAGGTACAAGACATATTGCGTAAGTAACTAATGCAACCATAAAATGACAAAAAATCAACATTTACGAAATTATCTCCAGAAGGTATAAAGCCGCTGGTCATTTGCTCACGTTACTTATCACTTTTGCGGCAATGATAAACAAATCAAGAAGAACAAAAATTTTCCCTCATTGGCGCTTTTCGTAACAATATTATAATGACGTCCACACATTATTTTTCTCTCCGAATAAAATAATACTTCGGGCTCGCATTGTTTTTCTTTCCGAACAAAGTGACATTCCCGACTCGCTCCTCCTCCCAAAGGCCCCCGGTTTTGCAACCGAGGGCTGGATGGGATATGGATGGGAAATTCTTTAAAATATAAACTTGGCCATCATGCTCTTATGGCGCGAAGCCTTGTTAGGATGGATAACACAAACCTTCGCTGCCTTATCCAAATATGAAACATACTCTATCGCTGCCTCTCGAACAGCAGAGCTGCTCTCCTTTGCTAGCGACATCACCTTCTTAAACTGCGTCCGTAACCGACTGATAATCATACGGTTCCTTATCGTACGCTTGCCCGCCTGTTTAATACTTTTTAACGATGCTTTATTGTTAGCCATCCTCTTTCTCCACTAAATTTAAATTACGAGAAAAGAAATAGCAGCGTCGGTTGGCCTTGTCAAGTACTTTTTTCGAAAAAAATCTAATTTAATCATTTTCCCGAAAAATTAGCAAACGGTACTGGGAATGGAAGTCGTAACAGTACATTTGGGGCGCGATTTGGCATTTATTTTGAAGAGATTATTCTGGATAGACTTCTGTAACTGTTCGATACTGCTTTGGGCATACTGTTCCGGCAAAATAACGCGCAACGTGACCGAAATACGCGAAAATGGTTTCGGCAAATAAAACCGATCCCAGGAATTAAATCGCCAAGCGCGGCGCATTTTTACACCGGCAAGAACGATCGGTACACGCATTTCTTGGGCTAACATAGCGATCCCGGGCTTGACGAAATACCGTGGCCCACGGGGACCATCGGGTGTAATCGTAACCGTATGGCCTTCCCGAATGGCATCGACCATCTCAAGGAAGGCGTTGCGGCCACCCCGTTGCGTCGATCCGCGAATCGCATGGATTCCGATATTGCGATAGATTTCCGATAGCCACGCTCCATCCCGGCTCGGACTGATTAGGCCGTACATCTTTGTCTCTTGAAAATACTTTTGAAAGAGGTGAGAGGCAATGAAAAGTCGATTATGCCATAGGGCACACACTTTCGGCGTATGATCATATGTTTTGAGTAGCTGTAAGCTTTTTTCGTCGATTTCAATGCGGAGGGTCCTAGACCACATTTCTAGCGAGGTAGCGAGTAATTTTGCGAGTAATTTTTTTGCGGGTGATAGCCAATTGACGCGGATACTCATGGAAGTTGAGTAAAATCTTCGGAGGATATTTTCAAACAAATAAATCATAGCCAAAGGGATGCGGTAGGCCAATCGACCGATAGCGGAAAAAATGAAAAATATTTTGCCTCCGTTGTTGGCTATAAATATCGTGGAATGTATTATGGATGATCGTTGGTTGCGAATATCGTAAAACTAGAAAAAGATCGTTTCGTCCTGGTACTTTTGTAGGTCCAATATAAATATGCAAAATTAGAAAACATCTGGTGATAACAAAAAAATTTAAAAGGAGTCCAATTTGTTGTTAAATTTGTTGTTGTTTTTTTTCAAAAAAAGTATATTCTTCAAAACACAATATGGAAAACTGTTTAGATACTTTTAGAACGTATATTAAAGCACTCGGCGAAAAATTGAAAATCGAAGATTTGGATTTGGATGAAAATAACGATTGTTATCTCGCTTTCGATGGGAAATATTTTGTCAAATGTTCCGTCGATGCGGAAAAAGCACAAGTCTGCCTTCTTGCCTATATCGGTTCATTACCCGGAGATAAGGAGATTTTTTACCGCGGTATTCTTAAAAGTTGTCACTTCTGGTGCGATACGGCCGGTGCAAATATTTCGCTTGATCCCGCCGATGGTACACTTTTACTCACACAATACTGCGATATGAGTATGCTCAATAGCGATGCTTTTTATAATGTTTTGGAGAAATTCGTCAATGCGATAGAACATTGGGATACGAAACGCCTTGAGGAGTGGATGGCAATGACCGGTAATGAAACCGAAGCGAGTAGTGCAACGGCTAGTCCTGGCGATGGGGGTGTGCCGGGAATGATGATGTTCGGTGCCTAACGGAAATTAGAAATGTCCACTGTTAATGCGATTGTTAATACAAGTGGCCTAGAGCGTTGCCCCGTTTTATCCTCGGAGCGTTTGACGTTGCAAACGCTACAGGAAAAAGACTTAAGTGCCATTGTTAATCTACTATCCGATTACGAAACTGTCTGGATGTTGACCTATGCCCCCTGGCCCTATACGGTTCAGGAGGCCGTGCTTTGGGTTAACCACGTCAATAATATGTGTGCGATGGGTAGGGGTTGTTTCTGGGGGATTCATGGAAAAGGAGACCTATTTATCGGAACGGCCGGGTTATCGATTATTCCGGAACATGAAAAGGCAGAGTTACACTATTGGCTTGGCAGGGCGTATTGGGGGCAGGGGTATGGAACGGAGATTGCCCGTCGCATTATGAGCTACGCCTTTGAAGATCTAAAGGTGAATCGCCTTGAAGTAAACCATATGGTACGGAATACCCGTTCACAGCACGTCATTGAAAAATGTGGATTTAAGTTTGAAGGGACATTGCGCTCCTACGTAAAACGTTTTGATCAATTTGAGGATGTAAAGTTTTATAGTCGATTGCGTGAAGAATTTTTAACATAAAGTATTAAATTGAAAAAATGCAAAATATATTTTTGTGGTTACAATAATTACGAAGGAGTAAAATGAAAAAAAAGTCGGTACGTTACTGTTGGATGGGGATTGGTGCTTTTTTGATCGGTTTAGGTGTTTTTGCAGTGGGAAAGCGGGCGGCGGAGCGTTGCCGTTGCCCTAGCCCGATCCATTATGCGACGCAAAGTTCGATTCCCGGTGAAAAGAGTTTAGGTCTTGGGAAATATGTTCTTCAATCTAGTCCGGAGGTATTGCGTGTACTGGAGGAAAAGGCGAAGCAGCCTATTCGTGAGAGTAATCCCAGTTTCCGGGGTCTTGCGGTGGCTCCCGTTTTGGGCACTGAGCGCCTCGTTTTACGGGGGATGACTTCGAAGGATTTGGATGATTTGGCAGAAATTTTTTCGGATTACGAAACGATATACATGCTTGCTTTCATGCCTTGGCCATTTGATCGAAACCAAGTAAAAATATACATGATGAATTTGAGTTATGCCATGGAGAATGGGCATTCTTTATATTGGGCGATTACGTTACCGGGGGAGGATCGGCTCATTGGCGTCATTGGGCTTACGCTGGAGCATGCGCACGACCGGGCTGAGATACATTTTTGGCTAGGCAAAAAGTATTGGGGGAAGGGATACATGACGGAAGTGGCAAGGCGTGTTGTGGACTATGTTTTCCGGGATTTGAAGCTCAATCGTTTAGATATCAACCATTTAAATGTCAACATAGGATCGCAGCGTGTCATTGAGAAATGCGGATTCAAATTGGAATGCGAAAAGGACGATTTTTGCAAAAAAGAGGGTAAGTACGAGAACATGAAGTTTTATCGCCTTTTATGCCGAGAGTACTTAGCGGTACAGGATCAATCGGATAGGTAATAGCAATACTTGTTGCATCGAAGTTCCAGAATAATATTGCAAAGTTTTAGGCAATGATGAAACGAAATGAAATTCGCATTGCCGAGATCAAAATACATTGCAGCACTTTCGGCCTTTAGGGGCGACATTTTTAGTAATCGCTTGGTATGTCTGTTTCCGCATTTTGCTGTTTTTTATGGTGCCAAAGCCATGCTTGGCAATAACGTATAATCTGTTCTTTGAGCATGGAGTACGGTATGTTTTTTGTTCTTTTCAGAATAGCACGTATAATTTTTGGAGTCTTGGCTGATAAACGAAGCCTGCAGAAATCGTCCCATCCGTGATACGGGGTCGAAAACAGTTTTTCGGAATTATGGCTTCCGAAGCTTGTATCGATAAACGATGCACCCAAAATCAGGCCCGTGCCGACTTTGCGGCTGATTTTTTTACATTTATTTTCTTCATGGTTTCTGTTTTCTTGCACAAGTTTGGAGCGATGTCAAGTGAAATTTTAAGAAAAAAATCAAAAAACGATCAGATGCGGAGTGATTGCATTGGCATCTTCCGATTCCGATTCCATTCTGCTTATTACAACTCTTTTGCGATTTGTTGTGTATAATCTTCGATAACTCTAGCGCATTTATCGATGGCAACGCGTTCTTTTTCATCCAGTTTAGGGTATAAAACCTTTACGATTCCTGAACGATTAATGAGCGTTGGCATTGCCAGGCAAACATTGTTAGCACTTTCGATGGTATCATGATGCGAGGAAACGGGTAAAATTGTGTTGGAATCCGCAGCGATCGAGTGGCAAATTTTTGTTAAGGCACCGGCGATACCGTAGAATGTTGCGCGTTTACCTTCGATAATTTTATAGGCTGCGTTGCGCACATGATCGTCGATCCTGTTTTTCACATCCTCCGTGATTTGTTTACCAGAAACCGTAGCAAATTCATGGATACTCATAATCCCCACATTGGCTTCAGACCAGGCGAGTACTTCGTTATCGCCGTGTTCTCCGAGGACGTAGGCGTTAATATTCTCCGATGAAATGCCTAGAAATTTAGAAAGCTCGACGCGGAAGCGAGAGCTATCGAGTAGGGTGCCACTGCAAATGACCCGCGATTTTGGTAATCCGGACAATTTCAGTGTAATTTCGGTCATAATGTCTGCTGGATTTGAGGCGACGAGCAAAATAGCATCGGTGGCATATTTTATTACTTGGGAAACAATTTCTTTGAAAATTTGTGCATTAATTTTTAGGAGATCGAGCCGTGTTTGGCCTGGTTTTTGATTAGCACCGGCTGTAAAAATAACGATATCGGAACCGGTGAGGTCGCTGTAATCACCCGAGCGAATGCGATTATTGTGGGCACATGGCGTTGCATGGCTGATATCAATTGCTTCTGCTTCCGCACGTGCCGTATCCTTATCGATTAAAAGAACTTCATGGGCAACTCCGCTCATTACCAGCTGAAACGCCGTTGTACTTCCTACAAAACCTGAACCTACGATACCGATCTTCATATGTCGCTAAGTCTTACAAAATTTTAGATAATGGCAAGTGAAATAAAAATCGATGTTAGATCTATTGCAAAAGTGATTATCAAAGGACATAGGACAGATTAGCCCAATCTCCCGATTATCCACTCCCGATTCATACAAATCCAAATCCGCTCTTCAGGTTAACTATCCCAGCTAT
>JAIRLD010000065.1 GCA_031259665.1 Puniceicoccales bacterium
AGGGCGGGCCTCTGGCCCCTGCGGATTGATCCAGTGGCATCGCCACTGGATCAATCCGCAACCCTAGGTCCAGGGAATGGTATTCCCTGGCAGGGGGTTCAAGGGGGAAGGATTCCCCCTTTGTTCTTTATTGCTCTTCCGTTTGGAGGAGTTCGGAAATATGTTCGAGGAAAAATTCGGAACCCCATTGCCTCGATTTTAGGGAATCAATAATTTCATTGAATAGGGAACTCTTTTTCTCCTGGAGCCGTTGAATGCCGGATTCGATGGAGTTTTGGGTGATAAATCGATAAACGGTAACATTTTTTTCCTGTCCGATGCGGTGAACGCGATCCATCGCTTGCTTTTCCGTCGAAGGATTCCACCAGGGATCCATGAGAAATACGGATTCGGCGGCCGTTAGCGTAATGCCAATGCCGCCGGCCTTGAGCGAGATGAGAATGATTGCATCGTTCGGAGTATTTTGAAAATGATCGACAATCACATTGCGATTTTTCGTCGCACCGATGATCTCAAATAAATCTAATTTCGGGAAATAATCCCTTAGCATCGCCTTGATGCGCTGTAAAAAGGTTACAAATTGACTGAAGATAACGACTTTTTTCGGCGTTCCAGAAAATTCTCGCCCTAACATATCCCGCAACAGTACCAGTTTACAACTGTCCTCGATGGTGGCCGTAACATTCGGCACAATGCCCGGATCGCAGGCCACTTGGCGGAGTCGTGTCAGTGCGGAGAGTATGCCAAAACGGTGATTCTTTAGGTCGAATTGATTTTTTTCATTGCCATAGCGCTTGATCGTCGCATGGATGAAGTTTTTGTAAATCATTTGCTGCAGCGAAGTCATTTCGCAGGGCACATTGATTTCGAGTTTCTGTGGTAACTCCTGGACAACGGCTTCCTTTGTCCGACGGAGCATGAAAGGGGCAATTTGTTTTTTAACCCTTTCGACGATATCCTCCGTTTTACACATTTCAATGAAGTGGTTTTTTTCCCCCAGCAATCCCGGCATCAGGAAACGGAAAATGCTCCACAAATCCATCAGATTATTTTCAATCGGTGTGCCACTGAGTGCCAGTCTCCACTTGGAACGGATCGCCGCACAGGCATGGAATCCCTTTGTGGTCGGATTTTTAATGAACTGAGCCTCATCGAGAACCGCCAGTTGAAACGATTTCTTTGTAATTTTCGCCTTATGGCGACGCATCTGCGTGTAGCTGACTACCCAAATGTTGACATTCGGTTCTTCCAAATCCGATTCGGCCGAAAAGATTTCAACCCTCAATTTCGGGAAAAATTTTTCCGCTTCGCTTTTCCAAACGTAAACCACACTCGCCGGACAAACGACGATCGTTTGCTGTTCAGCGTTCATTTTGGAGATGAACGTGAGCACCTGGATCGTTTTTCCGAGACCCATGTCGTCGGCGACGAGCCCGTGGAAGCCGTGTTGTAGGATGTGGTTGATCCACAGAACGCCTTCCCGCTGGTAGGAGCGCAAAATCTTGGGAAGGATAAAGGATTTTTTAGGCGGAGCCGCAAAGGATTGTTTCCATTCGGCAATTTGTGGACTATCTTCGTAGGGAATATCGGCCCGGCTAAAAATGGAATAGAGCATATAGCGGGGGACTTCGCCGTTGAATTTACTCAAAACCGATTGCTGGATGCGGGCACTGGCAATCTCCCGACTCGACATCCGTACGGCTCCAAACCCATCGATGAACATGGGCCCTCCATCACCACGTAGAAGTTTTTTAGCGATGTTTTGAGGGGCGGAAAATTCTTTGTTGGAGAGTTTTAGCGAAAGGTTGATCACATGGGTTCGATGTTCCCGTTCCTGGGCTGCAAATGTCGCACGAACTTCCTTTGTTCCCTGGCGTAACTTTTGCACATTGTCGTCCATCTGAATAATAAAATGCTCGCTCCAACGGGAGAGCGTGGAGCGACAAAAATCAATGGCCATGGAAACATTGGCGATGCGGTATTCCTTGTTTTTCTTAAAGAGAAGGAAGCCGGCCTTACGCGTTAGGTGAATGAGCTTGACGACGGTATTGCGATCCCGATCGGAAACGACATTCCCGCAGCGGGATAGATGATCCGGAAAGACGAGTTTCCCATTGGCAGTCCAATAGGCTTTGAAACACAGATTTTGTCCGGACATGTAGAACGATAGGCGCAGGGCCTTAGATGCTTGGATATTTTCTCCATCACCGCTATCACTCGTAATCTTATCCGCAACGCTCTCCTGATCACTTTCCGGTGCAAAGAGCGCCTCCTGCTTATCGAGGATGACCTCGTCGATGGCGAGAAGCGCCGCTACGGCCGGCTTACTGTTATCGAAAAGCGAAGAACGTGCCGATAACTGTCCATCTTCTAAATCCACTACGGCGAAGAATTGCGACTTGTTACTGCCGAGGTAACGTACGATCACATCGTCGGGACGAATCTCGATCTCCTTGATCGTGTGCTTGTCCAAAAAATCTATACCCTCACGGATATCGCTACTGGAAAAAGATTTTTGCCAATCATTGGTCGCAAAAATGTCCATCCACTTCTCGAGCGATTGCCGCTTAAACGTAACTGCTGGTGAACGATTATACATATCTATGCTTATCTCATTAAAGATTCTCTGATTCTGCAAAAAAAAAATAAAAATATCAAGTGTTTTCTGAAATTTATTTTTTTTATTGCTTTTTAGTTTTTGAGGCTCACAAAACTGCTATGAATTACAGCGATTGGGAGTCTTTCGTAGGGGAGTGAAATACCTTTGGAATGAAGGTACTTGAGTTTCAATTAAAAATTTTTTTCGTGGGAGAATCAAATGCCGATCAAGCGGGAGTGTATAGAGCGTATTAAAGCGACGGCCGATTTGTACGATATCGTTTCGGGATACGTACAGCTCAAACGTTCCGGGGGGAGTTGGAAGGGATTAAGCCCATTTACGATCGAAAAAACACCGTCTTTTTTTGTCCATCCCGAGAAAAGTTTTTTCAAATGTTTTAGTACCGGCTATGCGGGGGACATCTTTCGTTTTTTGGAACTCAAGGAGAATTTTTCCTTTCTCGAAGCCGTCGAATGGCTCGCCAAACGCTACGGTATCCCGGTTGAATACGAAAATGACCGATCTCCGAAGGGTTATTCTAAAAATGAATTGCTGGATATTCATGAGGAGGCGGCGACATATTATCAGAAAAAATTCCAGGAAAATAGGGAAGTCCAGCGCTACTGGACGGAAGCTCGTCACTTTTCCTTGGATACGGCGAAGCGCTGCGGTATCGGTTGGGCTCCGAATTTTGATCGGGGGCTGCTGCCGTTACTGATGCGGAAAAAATATACCTCCGAAGCACTCCAACAATGCGGATTATTGCGGTGGAATGAAAGGGATAAAAAACGATTTTCTTTACGCTTCACCGGACGCCTTATGATTCCGATTTACGACGTACAGGATCGGATAATTGCCTTTTCCGGACGCATTATCGAAGCGTGCGACGACTATGCCAAGTACATCAACTCTCCCGAAACGCCTATTTTTCACAAGGGTACCGTATTATTCGGGCTAAACCATGCGCGAAAATTTGTTTCCGATCGTTTGATTATCGTAGAGGGACCATTGGATGTGTTGCGTTGCTGGGAGAATGGGTTAGATGAAGCGGTGGCACCTCAGGGAACGGGTATTACGGAAATGCAAATGAATTTGCTCCGGCGCTATGTGTCGAAGGTCCTATGCCTCATGGATGGCGACGGGGCTGGCCAAAAATGTGCCCAACGGGTCGTGGAACTCGCCTTCAAAACGAGCATAGAATGCCAAATGGCAACCCTAGATACGGCGGATGATCCCGATTCGCTCCTACTTCGGGAAGGGAAAAATGGGCTCGAGCGGCTAAAAAAAGAGTCGATGATCCAATTCCTATTGCGTACCCTATTGCCAAGCGGTACCGAAGCGACGGCCATTGAAAAGGAAGCTTTTTTGAAAAAAATCTATGGCATGATCCATGGCTGCGATTCGGAGGTAACGCGTAGGGTTTATCTGGAGGAGCTGACGCGTCACCTCAATCTCGATCACCGCGCGATCCTCAAGGATTTCCATAATTTTTGCGGTGATATGAAATTTACCTCACCGTCATCAAAGGTTCAAGACGTACATGGAAATGCTCCTTTAAAAACGGAAAAATTGCGAACGGTGGAGTATGACCTGCTCTCGCTGATTCTCCACCACGAAGCGTTGGGAGCTAAAATTGCGGCAACGATCGATGATCGCTGGGTTCGAGATAATGGACACGGCCCTTTACTGCTAAAGGTTCTCGATGAAATCCGAGAAAATATGTGGGAAGGACCGCAAAGCAATAGCATGGCATTTACCCCAGAGGAATTAAATGAACTTTTTTCGATTTTAGCCCTTGACGACAAGATGGAAGATCCTATTGAAGCAACTAATGCCTGTTTACACTCGATTTGTGCTACTTTTGCGAAGAATCAGTTGACGGCAATTAATCAAAAGGAGTTGATGCAAAGAAAATTTGCAAAAAGTGAAAATTCGCTTGACGATTTGGATTTTTTTCAAAATCTACAGGAGGAGCGGACGCGTTTGCGTCGTCTGTTGTTTGTTTGTCCGAGAATAGAGGCGTAGTATCAACTATTAAATATATGGAGAATAAAAAAACTTCGAGTGGTTCCGATAATAGTGTCAACGAGCGAATGAAGGAACTCATTCGTTTTGCACGCGGGAAGGGGTACTTGACTTTACAAGATATCAGTGAGCATCTTCCCGAAGGCATTGAAAATCCAGAGGACATCGAGAATGTCATGAATATTCTCGACAATCTTGAGATCGAAATTGTCGACAGTGAGGAGTCTGAGATCGAAAAGCGGCGGTCCCTAGCGGCTGCGGCTGCGGAGAATCCTTCGGAGAATGTGGGGGAAGATCCGGTACGCATGTATCTTCGGCAGATGGGACAGGTTCCCCTATTGACGCGGGAGGAGGAAATTTCAATTTCTAAGCGCATTGAAAGGGCGGAGTTACAGGCACAGGACGAGTTATTTTCGATTCATTTGACGGCGCCCTTTCAGATCGACCTCGCGGAACGTTTATTAAATCGGGAAGAGCGTTTCGACCGAATTGTACTCGATAAAAAGATCGAGAGCCGCGAAGTATACTACCGCATTCTGGAGAGTTCGATTCAGGAGAGCAAATTATTATTGGAAAAAATTCATGAAATTTGGGATTATTTGCAGAAGACGACCGATGAAAAGGAGCTCAAGCGGGCATCGATCCGTCTGCACCAATTCCAATCGCAACTCAAAACGGTTATGAAGCGTTTCTGCTTCAAGATGAAAATTTTTGAAGATTTTCTGTTGCGTTTACGGCCCGATTTAAAGCAAATAGAGCAACTATTGCGTGAGATTGGGCGAGTAAAAACGATTGCGGAGCGCCGGAAAGTCGATGTGGACAATCAATTGGATCGCATTCGTCGTGCGCTCATGAGATTGGAGGAAAAGTACAATGTTGATCCGGAGCGCCTATTGGAAATTGTTAAAAATTTCCGCGAGTACATGAAGGAGGCGCACAAGGCAAAGCAGGAGATGGTGGAGGCGAATTTACGCCTGGTGATTAGCATTGCCAAAAAATATACCAATCGCGGCCTGACCTTCCTAGATCTCATTCAGGAGGGCAACATGGGACTCATGAAGGCGGTTGAGAAATTTGAACATCGGCGTGGGTACAAATTTTCGACCTACGCGACCTGGTGGATTCGTCAGGCGATTACGCGATCCATAGCGGATCAGGCGCGAACGATTCGCATTCCGGTTCACATGATTGAGGTACTCAACCGCGTGATGCAGATCCAGCGGCAATTGCAGCAGGAGTTTGGGCACGAAGCGACGGCGGAAGAAGTATCAAAGGAGATGGATTTGCCGTTGGAGCGGGTAAAGGCGATCATGAAGATGGCGCAGCAACCGATTTCCCTACAAAGTCCGGTGGGGGACAATGAGGACTCGACCTTTGGTGATTTTATCGAAGACAAATCGGCCGATAATCCCTATGATTTGACGGCATACAGTCTATTGCGTGAGAAAATCGATGATGTTTTAGTCAGTTTGAGCGCACGGGAGAAGGAAGTTTTGATGTTGCGTTTTGGGTTAAAGGATGGCTATAGCCGGACATTGGAAGAGGTGGGGCAGATGTTCCAAGTAACACGGGAGCGCATTCGCCAAATCGAGGCTAAAGCGTTACGGAAGATGCGACATCCGACGCGTATTCGCCAGTTACATGGATTTTTTGAGGGTGAGTTTACGACAGAGGGCCCTGGATTTGAAGATTTTACCCATTCGAGGAACTAATCAGCCTAAGGGCTGCGCGCCCTTAGAATCCAGATCCAGGAGGCATCGCCTCCTGGATCTGGATCAATCCGCAAGATTAAAAACTTGCCCGGCGCTTCGCGCCTGGCTGCGCTTATTTTTGAAGCCCCCGCGGCTCCGCCGCGGGGGCAGGACTTTTTTCCATGGGATCCATCCCCTGGACCTGGATTTGCGGTTTTATTCAGTGGCATTGCCACTGAATAAAACCGCAGAATTAAAAAAGAAAAAAGAGTTTATTCTTGACCCTTGCGGCCAGGCCCATGCGCATCGCGCATGGGC
>JAIRLD010000084.1 GCA_031259665.1 Puniceicoccales bacterium
TAGAACAGATAATTTAGGCGCCAACCCTGTGCAAACTGCACAGGGTTGCGCCTAAGTAAAAGAAAAAAACTTGACCTTGCGGCCGAGCCCTGCGCATTCTGCGCCGGGCTTGGCCGCAAAAGGAGGTCAAGGAGTCTGCGACTCCTTGCGGGGTATGGGGCGAAGCCCCATAACAACTTTCATTTTGGTGGGAGATACTGGACTCGAACCAGTGACCTCTTGCGTGTCATGCAAGCGCTCTAACCAACTGAGCTAATCCCCCGCTGGGTTTAAGGAAAAAATATCTACTAACCAATCAAGAAAATTTTCATCATTTTCGGATTTTTATTGTCGCCACGGGGAACGTTGGGTATGCTTTGGGCATATTTATATATGTTCACAAAGAAGCGAGTTATTTTCGGTTTATTCATGGCAATTTGCGCGATACTGCTTACGGTTGCGCTCTTTGATTTTTCACCGCAGCAGAGCCATTGGATGACGACGAATTGCGGTATTGAGACGAACAATCTCATTGGAACATTTGGATCGACGGTTGCATTTTGGCTATTTCGCATTCTTGGTGGTGGGGCATTTTTGCTACCATCTATTCCTTTTATACTTTTTGGCACATTTCTATTTCCAAAAAAATTTCTCATTTGGCATTTATTTTTGGCCATTTGGTTTATTACTTTCATCATAATTTTCTTCGAGTGGCTTCAGAAATTCCTTGGGATACGATCTTTTTCTTCATTATCGGCTGGGTTAGGCGGCATTGCGGGTACACTTTTGCTGGAACGCATTTTTTTACCATTATTGGGCAAAGTGGGTTCCATACTCATCGTTTCCGCCGTCCTGCTGCTACAAATTCTTCTTTACAGTAATACGTCATCGGGTAATTTTATAAAAAAATTACTTAAATACCCTTATTCATTGATTAAATTGATTTGCAAAGTATTTTTTGGCAATCCTATTGTTTGCAAACTATATACTGGACTACGGCAACCCAAAGCGAGTATTCAGCCGAAGCTTCATGATCTGGAAACGACAATTTCCGATAGAAACTTACAAAAAAAATTACCCGGTGTCAAAATTTTTGAAGAAACCAACATCGCAAAAACAGAAGTAACGTTTAAAAAGCACGATTCGGGGTATACTTTTCCGAGAATTGATTTACTCAGTCCCTGTAAACACATGGGTACTAGCCGGGAAAATTGTGAACAGGTTGCCCAAAGGCTGGTCGAAGTTTTGGCACAATTCGGCGTACATGTTACGCCGGGAGAAATTCATAAGGGGCCCGTCATCACGCGCTATGAGGTGACACCAGATGCGGGCATTCGCGTCGAAAAAATTGCCAATTTAGATAAAAATATTGCCCTGGGTTTGGCGGCAAAATCGGTACGTATCATCGCACCGGTCCCCGGGAAGAGTTGCGTTGGCGTCGAGTTACCCAATAAGGATCCCGCCAGTGTTCATTTGCGAGAAATTTTAGAATCGAAAACGTGGGCGGAGTTAACGGCGGCAATCCCAATTGTCCTAGGTCGTAGCGTTACGGGTGATCCCATGATCTATGACCTCGCCAAAATGCCCCACCTTCTTATCGCCGGTGCTACGGGTTCCGGAAAAACAGTGTGCATCAACACGATTATCGCTTCCCTACTCTACCACGCCTCGCCCGAAGATTTACGTTTCATTATGGTCGACCCCAAAATTGTCGAAATGCAGAATTACAATCAATTGCCCCACATGCTTGTTCCAGTTGTAACCGAACCGCAAAAAGTACCAGGAGCCTTGAAATGGCTCATCGGAGAAATGGAATTGCGCTACCAAATTTTCGCCAAAATGGGTGTGCGTAATATCGCCAATTATAACATAAAATTAAAAGACCTCCCGAAAATTGACGAAAAAGACGGAACGGAATATAGAAAATTTCCCTATATCGTTTGTATTATCGACGAATTGGCGGATCTTATGATGGTTGCCCCCGGAGATATCGAAACATACATCGCGCGGCTCGCACAACTAGCCCGTGCGGCTGGAATTCACCTCGTTCTAGCCACACAACGCCCATCGGTAAACGTCATTACGGGCATCATTAAAGCAAATTTGCCCTGTCGCATTGCTTTTAAAGTATCTTCGAAAGTGGATAGCCGAACAATTTTAGATACGGGTGGAGCAGAAGCACTCCTCGGTCAAGGCGATATGCTCTTCTCTCCGCCAGGAGCATCTGGCTTAGTCCGTGCCCAGGGAGCCCTCGTCTCCGACGACGAAATTAACGGCATCGTCGATTACCTCTACAAAAAAAATGGGGGACCAAAATTTGAGGAATCAATCCAAGAACGGATCGAAAATGGTTTTGAATCGGGCTCCGAAAACGATGAAAAATGGAACGATGAACTCATGCCCCGTGCACTGGAAATTATCCGGACAAATGACCGCGCATCAACTTCTTTCCTGCAACGTAAATTAAAAATCGGCTACAATCGCGCCGCACGTATCATGGATACCCTCCGAGAACAAGGCCTAGTAGGAGCAGAAATCGAAGATTAAAAGGCTCCTGGGGCTTCGGCTGCCCAGAAGGCTCCGCCCTCTGGCC
>JAIRLD010000115.1 GCA_031259665.1 Puniceicoccales bacterium
TGAGGGAATTTTCAATGAGCTGCACACGGCTGTATATGGCATATGATCGGTATAATTTATTGGACTCCTGAACTACTTTTGGGTCATTTACATCCTCTCCCAATTTTCGTCCCATTATACACTGTAGCACGGTACGTACTAAAATGTCAGTGGATTTTATTGTACAATTGCCACTGCGCTGCAAATACTCCGTGAAGCGCGGTCGCCCCGCTAGGGATGGCTTTGGTACGGCTTTCCCAAACTGCGTCCACATACTGACGTATTCTTCTTCCCTTTTAGCGGAGCTTTTGTTTACATCCATACGCTGCAGTTCAAAATTACAGGCAATGAAGGAAAGGGCATCTTTTTCAGTTGAAAATTCCACCGTGCGCCCAGGTGTTATTCGCGTCTCGTATATTGACCCTTTTACGCGCTCGCCCGGAGCGGTTCCTGCCCCGGCATTCATTTCATGGGCATAAATCTTCCCGTCCCTTCGCTCCAGTATTATGTGTGCACAATGACCTTTAGAAGGTGATGCCCATCCACTTGTCAGGCAAGTATAGTCGCCATCCTTTTTCAAGCGAGAAAGAATTTCTTTCGGCTGAGGAGAAAATATAGCACATAATTCTATCGCAATTCTCCGATTCACCAATTTGCGATCACCACAAGTCAAGAATCCTGATTTTGAATAAAGATTTTTAAGATCATTTAGAACATCTTGGCTAAAATTAGGCTTATTTGTACCTGCCATTGAATACTTACAGGATGTCTCATTCGTTGGGAGAGTGGCATAATACAGCCACTTCGAAAGTGCACTGGCACTCTCGTAATGTGTCAAATACTCGTGATCTAAGCCTGCTGTTAGCGAGGTGTCATTCAGTATGCCGTTAAGTGCGGCGTAGCATTCCTCGAGAATCTCTCGACTGGCGTTAGTCTGCGTATTTAGCTTTTTAAAGCCATCGATAAATTTCATAAACAGCTCAAGCCCGAGGACAGGACTCCAACCCTCTAATCCCGTTTCCTTAAGCTCTTCTGGGAACAGTAACATCGCAAAGGGACGATTGTCAGGTGCATTTTTTCCAAAAATATTTGGCACCGCAAAATTCAGATCATCGCTTACAAAGGGACGATTGTCAGGTGCATTTTTTCCAAAAATATTTGGCACCGCAAAATTCGGATCATCGCTTATCCGCTGACTTGGTAAATCCTTATCGCTCTCGTTCCCCTTGCCATCGGTTGTTTCCTTGCCAAACCATGACCTCATGGTTGTTAGGATTGTCCAAGGCGACGCAGTTCCACGAGTGTCGCTCGTTGCCTCGGCCTGATCTTCTTTAGAAACTTGGGCAAGATTATGCGCAACTGGTTCGGCAGCTGTGCCATGCGCATCGTTTTGTTCGAGTTGGGATTCTTTCGCGGCGACTGTGTATTGTGGGTTGTACACGTGCTGTATGGGCGATGAATGCCAGGAGTAGTTGAGCTTTTCGCCATCGACTTCCGTTTGCTCGGCCTCTTCTTTTTTAGTGGATGTTAGAATCTCTCTAAATTTCTCTCCCAATTCATCGTGTTTTTTGGAGAGCTTGCCTAACCCACTGCCGATGTCACCCTGAAATGTCGATGCATCGCTGAGATCGGTATGCCCTAAATTCTGATGATCTGCATCGCTTGCATTTTTACCATGATCATATTCAAATCTATTCATCTTTCTAAGCCCCCCTTAAAAAGGGAGAGCGTACCAAATCGATATCAATTGTCAAGTCATTAGCGCTGCAATGACCTCAGATTGAGGCGGAGATAGTAGAAAAATGGATTAACGGAAAAAAGAGGGTTTAAAAGAGCGGCATAAAAACCATTGAATTTTGGTTCAATTTGTTCGAGATTGAATACTAACCCAATGCCACCTCATTTTTATGGGAAAGACTAAAATAGGTGCAGTCAAAATAAGCAAACGATTGGATATTCTCGGTAACGAATTTGGGCCCATATTGGGACCACAGCTTTTTCTCACCTCCCAAATTTCACTCCCTTCAATCACCCGCAATGCCTGTGTTTATGCGAGGTGAAGGATGGAGCGAGTGAAGAGATTTGAACCCTCGATGTTCAATTGCTGGCGCCCCCCTGCTCCATGTTTCCATACCTTCACAAAAACTCCCGAGTTTCCTGAGATAATCAGGGTTTGAGCCTGACTTAAATTTTCAATTCTCTTTGAAAATATCGAAAAACATCGAAAAATTACGTATACTTCAATGGAACAATAGTGGAATAAATTTAAACGAGGGTTGAAACATGAAAAGCAAAGCGAATGTGAATTTCACAAAAAAACACTGGAAAATCTGGAAGTTCCTCCAAAAGGGAAAATAAGACGCTATGACATAAAAGAGAAAGGGCTTGGACTGTACGTTACTGCCACCGGACATAAAAGCTTCTCCGTAAAAAAACGAATACACGGTCAGCCAAAGGAAATTATTATTGGGCCATTTCCGGACATAAGAGTGGAGCAGGCGAGGAGGGCGGCCCAAAAAATCAAGGGAGATATCGCCCGCGGGAAAAATCCTCTGGAAAAGAAGGAGAAGCAGGCCAGCGAAAAAGCAATAATATGCGAAATAATTGAAAAGAGAGTAATAATTGCCAATAAACCAGCAATAAATTGCTTGACAATTGGTGGTGAAAAATG
>JAIRLD010000003.1 GCA_031259665.1 Puniceicoccales bacterium
ATAGCTGGGATAGTTAACCTGAAGAGCGGATTTGGATTTGTATGAATCGGGAGTGGATAATCGGGAGATTGGGCTAATCTGTCCTATGTCCTTTGATAATCACTTTTGCAATAGATCTATTTCCCAGGGATCTTATCCGAGCTATTTGGGATATGCATAAAAACCGCAGAAAAACCGAGGATTTGTATGAGCCTTTCCTAGCAGCTCTTGACACTCACGGTTTGTTAATTGAATAGAGCAATGCTTCGACGACCATCGCGTGTTGTTTCCATCGGCAATTTATCGATTGGCGGCGATTATCCGATTCGCGTACAGTCGATGACCAACACGCCGACCCGAGATGTTGCCGCAACGGTTAGTCAGATTCGCCGACTCCATGAAGTGCACTGCGAAATCGTTCGCATGGCAATACCTAACCTCGAGGCCATCGATACACTCCGTAAAATTAAAACACAGCTCCAAAACGATAAAATCCCTATGCCACTCGTCGCCGATGTTCACTTTTCCCCATCGATCGCAATGGCTTGCGTTCCCTATGCCGATAAAATTCGCATCAATCCGGGAAATTTTAGCGAAAATTCCGATGCCTTTCGCCCATTGGTCAAATCCGTAAAAAAAGAAGGGAAAGCAATTCGGATCGGCATCAATCGCGGGTCTTTGGGGAAAAATATTTTGGAACAGTACGGTAATACCGCCGAAGGGATGTACCAAAGCGCCCTTCCTCTCCTTCAAATTGCGGCCGAAGAAAGATTCGAGAATATCGTCCTTTCATTTAAATCGAGCGATGTCAGTAAAATGGTGGAAGATCATCGCACCATTTTACTCAAACTCAACCCATTGGGCTTTAATTTTCCGCTCCACCTGGGTATAACGGAGGCGGGAAATGAAAATTACGGTCGCATAAAGGGCGCCATTGGTATCGGCAGCCTATTGCTCAACGGCATCGGCGATACGATTCGCGTATCGCTGACGGAAGATCCCGTCCACGAAATTTCAGTGGCCTATGATATTTTACAAGCCTGTGGTCGGCGTTTTACCCACGTCGAATACATTGCCTGCCCATCCTGTGGCCGTACCCAATTTGATATTCAGGACGTTTTTAACGAAATTAAGGCAAAGACATCCCATTTGAGTGGCATAAAAATTGCGGTTATGGGCTGCGTCGTTAATGGAATTGGCGAGATGGGCGAAGCTGATTTCGGCTACGTTGGCGCCGGCCCGGGAAGGGTCAATTTATATCGCCGAAACCAATGCGTTAAATCCAATATTCTCCAACAAAACGCCGTCGCGGAATTACTCGAACTTATCGAAAGTTGCAAGGAATAAATATTTTTTACAAAAAGTTACGAAAAATTCCTATGTAACCTATTCATTGCCGTGGAACTACTTACAGTCCAATACTTGCTACTTGCGCAACTCCTGTTATAAAATCCTTTACATTCTGATCCCACAACGGACCGCTATATATGCCGTAAACATCGTAACTATTTCCATTCTGCTTTACGATCAAGCTTCCACTAAATGCACCTCCGGCCATAGTGTAAGCATACTGCAGATCGCTTCCCATACCCCATTGCTTACATATACATCCTTGTAATTGTCCCGCAAAATCTATTCCTCTTAGGCGAATTGCTTTCTTGATATTCCATCCCAAGGATATTGATAAATTTTGTCTCTCTTGAAGCTTATTGCTTTTTACAGCATCTTCTAAAGTTCCAACTATATTTGAACTGAGAACTCCTTTAATTCCTGTGAAGCCATAGCCTATGACGATAGGAGTTTCGTCGAGAGCCGTTTGGATGTGCGCTCCGTTGTTATCGATTGTAAGGTTCATGACATTTAATTTTTGTAATGAAATTCCCGGAACAATTGCCCCATTAAACTTTACCGGTTTTTCCAATATCATTACACAAAAATCGGCCTCATCGAGAACATATACATCCGTAACGGCAATGGCTCGGCTGTAGTTATCGGTTGGGTTGTCCTGCAATGCATTCTTATGGTCATCTACCGTGTTAATCACAGGATTCTCCTGCAAGCGTTCGCATTCCGGCGTTACACTGAGTAAAAATTCTTTTGATTCATCGAGAAAATTCCCGGGAATTGCACCTTGTAATTGTTTTGAATGTTTCGCTTTCATAGTTTTAGTGGTTTCAATATTAGTAAATTCAATATTCTCTACATTGGGATCTATATTGATGGATGAACAATGTTGACACGTTATAATAACTCTCCCTCTCAGTTCAGAAACGCCAACGTCAACCAGAGTACCTGTTCCGATATAAGGGAGCAGAAGTCCATTTTCAATGTCAAGCATATTGATACGGACAACATTCTTCGTCAGAGGTGCATACGATGCGTCCCAAGCGAGATCAACATCTGCTTCAGTGAAAATATCACCCACCGTAATTGCGTCTTTCTTGAGCAAATCTAAAGCTTCTATTAACTTTTTAGTGTCATCTGCGACGACAATGGAATGCATTCCAAACAATAAACCTAAACCAATTATTTTTTGTATGTTCGTATTCATAATGTCTTAACTATTCTAATTATTCTAATTTCATTGAATTTATTGTAAAGTATTTTTTTATTAAATTAATATTTTTTTTGCTTTTAATTATCGAAGCATCTGGACCTCAATAAACACATTTGATTTGACACAATATCGATTCGATGAATGATTTCGCTATGCGGTTTCAGTTTTCCATTGAAGAGCTTCGAAAAATCGTACAACCTACCCATGTGACAGGCAATTTTCAAGAAAATATTACACAAATTGCTTCGCTCCAGGAAGCAAAAATCGGTGCACTTGCCTTTCTTGCTAATCCAAAATATGCGCGCGACGTTGCCACTTCACAGGCCTCGCTCCTACTCCTTCCGGAAAATTTCGATCACATTCCCATAGCCAATCAGGTTATTTTCTTCTGCGAAAATCCCTCAATTGCCCTGGCTAAAATTTGTCAACATATCGAAAAATTCAACGCCCAGGAAATTCCTTGCGGAATTCATTCCTCGGCCATCATTCACACTACAGCTCAATTGGCGCGAAATATCTCCATTGGCGCCCATGTCGTCATTGGAGAAGGGGTGACAATCGGTGAAAATACGGTGATCGGAGCTGGAACCATTATCGAAAGACATGTATCGCTTGGCCACGATGTAAAAATTTTTCCTCACGTATCGGTCATGTCCTTTTCGAAAATCGGTAGCTATGTCACGCTTCATTCGGGTGTTGTCATTGGTTCGGATGGCTTTGGTTTTGAGAAAATCGATGATTACTACGAAAAAATTCCTCAAATTGGTAACGTAATTCTCGAGGATTATGTCGATATCGGTGCCCATACAACCATCGACCGCGCCCGCTTTGCTTCGACAATCATTGGCCAAGGAACAAAAATCGATAACCTCGTTCAAATCGGCCACAATGTAAAAATCGGTAAAAACTGTATTATTGTTGCCCAGGTCGGTATCGCTGGCAGTACAACCATTGGCAACAATGTTACGATTGGTGGCCAGGTGGGGATTGCTGGACATCTACACATCGCCGATGGCACCCAAATCGGTGCCCAATCGGGTGTAACTAAGGACACGCAACCCCATTCCGTTCTATTGGGATCACCGGCAGCTCCCTACAAAGAAACTGTCCGACAATTTGCTAGCCTCGCTAAACTCCCAGAGCTTTTGAAAAAATTTGGGAAAAATTTAACATCAATTAGACTGTAATTTTATTATTCCATTTTCACCGGGACCGTCGGCAGCTCTCTCGCCAAAAAAGCTCTCCGGCTTTCCTCCGGAAGTTGGTGATATTGTATTGCATTTTCTATGAAGTTTTTTATTTCCACCGTAAACAATGGACCACCATATATGCCAATAGCATCATAATTCCCATCATCACTTTTCCTAACCACCAAGCTTCCACTAAATCCTTTTCCAGCCAAAGGATCAGCGTAAAGAGACTTTGTTGCCCTAAATCGTTCCAAATGCCCTCTACCTTCATCAATCATTTCCATTAAAAGATTCTTTTCGCTCTCTGCTTCCTCCAAGTATTCCTTTGCTCGTTCACGAAAATGTTCAAATGTCCTATTTACCCTTTCCTCGAGTCGTCTAAGATCTTCTTCTTTCAATGGCATATTTACCCCTTCCCCGAATACTTCAAGAGTTTCCTCTTCCAATGGCCTATTTCCCCATTCCTGGATTAGTCTACGATCTTCCTCTCCCAATGGCCTATGTCTACATTCCCGGCTGATTTTCGCTAATTGAACACACCTGGCTGCATGGCTAATATATTCCTCGTACAATTGAATATTTTCACTCATCGACAGCAATATCCCTTCTATCTCGTACCGTGAATGTTCCACACAATTACATCCCAGTACACTTTGCAAGGCTCCTCCTTGTCCATATAAATCTAATCCATTTAAAATCATTGCCTTTTTTATCCAAAATCCAAAAAAAGATTGATTCTGCATTAGGGAAAAACCTGAACGCAGATCATCAGGCACTAACCACCCCAATCCTGTTTGCCCGTAGCCGATAACCACAGGACGTTTATCCATCGGAAGTACCTCCCCTGGGGATCTCTCTAAACAAATATGATGACGAGGAAACATTGCATCTATTCTGCCAGTTTCAGTGAAAATATTTAATTTACTCAGTTCGACCCCGGGAACAATTACCCCTTTATATTGCACCGGCTCTGCTAATATACATATAGCTATATCGTAACAACTCGTTTCCTCATCATTGCCATTTAAAACGTATATATCGGTAACCTGAATCCTATCCAAAATCTCTCGCTGTTGACATTCTGCTTTGATACCTAGATCGATTGTATTTTCATTAAACATAAACCGTCCTACTCCAGGGACAGATCCATCAACGAATTGCTGAAAATGTCTTAATTTTTGTGAACCGATCGATATAATTTGATCACCTCCATTTTCATTCAAACATAATTCCTTAATACTATTATTTTTTTTATGCCAATCTTTGCTATTTGGCAACACGACATGTGCACAGGTGACAACGACTCTTCCCTTTAGTCCTGGAATGCCTACATCGATTAATGTACCTGTACCCGTACTTATTTTAGGTTGCCGACCTCTTTCATCCGTTTTTTTATACATTCTTTTGGAAACACAAACAACATTTTGCGCAAATGGTGCCCATTCGCCATTCCAAGCGCGATCGATATCCTCTTGGGTGTAACAAGCTTCAGGAATAATATCTTTCGAGTTCAAAAGCGTCTTAGCTTGCTTTTTTTGTTCTTCGGTGCTACTTTCACTCCTTAAAACTCCAAAAGCATTGGCAACTCGCTCCACTTCCGCTCGCAAATCATCTCTATCCGAA
This sequence comes from Puniceicoccales bacterium, assembly GCA_031259665.1. Lineage (GTDB taxonomy): Bacteria > Verrucomicrobiota > Verrucomicrobiia > Opitutales > LL51 > LL51. Next base: position 5,350 of record JAIRLD010000003.1, read on the forward strand.
GAAGCTGTAACCATTGTCCCATTACAACCTATACCTAGTAATAATCCCATACTAAGTATCCTCGATTTTGTTAATCTATTTTGTAACATAATAGTATGGGATTTTAATTTTTTTTTCTCGATGTAAACATTTTACTGAACAATTTTTACGATTTAGGTAAACTAGATTGTAATTTTATTATTTTACTTTATTAAAATCGTCGGCAGCTCCCTACAAAGAAACTGTCCGACAGTTCGCTAGCCTCGCTAAACTCCCAGAGCTTTTGAAAAAATTTGGCAAAATGTTGCCCAAGGATTTCAAAGGATAATGAAAATCACCGGTTACAAAAATCGGTTCTCTCACTCCCGGGAATAGAATCGCTTCCGGTAAACGAGATTCTTTTTATTTTCAAAAAAATAAACGGATCCATTGCCTCAATCGTTTCCAAATTCCTTGCTCATCGCTTCTGCAGAAATAGTTTTCACAGTAATGTTGCGCCGCATTTTTTATGAAATCTTTTATTTCATTTGTAAACAATGGGCCACTGTATATGCCAATAGCGTCATAACGCCCATCATCGCTTTTCCTGACCACTAAGCTTCCGCTAAATCCGCATCCAGCCAAAGGCGCAGCATAAAGAGACTTTGTTGCTCTAAATTGCTCCAAATGTCTGCTACCTTCGTTGATTTTCTCTGTTGTTTTTAATTTCAATTCATCCTTTTTTTCTTTCGCTGTTTTTAACCATTGTTTTGCAAGGTCACGATACGCCCCTGCAAGCATTCTATTCCCTTCACGCAAAGCGGCGTCCATTTTTTGCAAGCAATCAGTTGCCATCCTCATACATACCTCGTAAAATTGAATAAGCAAATCTTCCAACTTACCCCACCGTTCAATCGATGACAATAAAAATTCTGTGCTGCTACGCGAATATTCCGCACAATTACATCCCTTCATATTTTGAAAAACCCCTTGTCCATTTAAATCCAATCCATTTAAAGTGATTACCTTTTTTATACCAAATCCAAAAAGAGATCGCTTTTGCATCTCGGAAAAGCATAAAAACAGATCCTTAGATATTAATGGCTTTAATCCTGTTATTCCATAGCCGATAACTACAGGACGTTTATCCACGGGAAGCGCCTCTGCCGAAGACCCTTCTAAACGAATATGAAAAGAGTGGTTTTCATCCATTATTTCAACTTCCTGGATAGTATTGAGTTCGTTCAACCCGATTCCAGGAACAATCTTGCCTTCAAGTTTTACCGGTTTTCTCAATATACATACAGCCACATCGTAACAATTTGTTCCCTCCTCATTGTCAGTTAAAATGTATATATCGGTAATAGGGATATTATCCCAACCTCCCCTCCGACGTTCCACCTCGATACTAAAAGTGACATCGTTTTTACCGAGCGCAAACCATCTTTCCCTAAAAAAACATCTACTATCAACCCGTTTAAAATGCCTTAATTTCTGCGAATGGATCGATATAACTTGGTCGCCTCCATTTTCAGGCGAAAATAATTCCTCAATATTATTATTTTTGTCATAAAAGAATCTAAAATTTGGCAATATGGCGTGCGCACAGGTCAAAAGGACTCTTCCCTCTAATCCCGGTTTATCCACATTGATTAAGGTACCTGTACCTACATATGATTGGAATTGGCCACTATCTTTATTATGCACATTTTGACCAACGCAAACAACATTTTGCGCAAACGACGCCAATTCGCCATTCCAAGCGCGATCGATATCCTCTTGTTTGTAACAAGCTTCAGGAATAATACCTTTCGAGTGAAAAAACTCTTTGGCTTCTCTTTTTTGCCTTTCAGAACTACTTCTACTATTTAAAACTCCAAAGGCATTGATGATTTGCTTCGCTTCCAACTGCAAAGCATCTCTATCCGAAGAAGCCGTAACTATTGTCTCATTATAACCTATACCCAGTAATAAACCCACACCGAGTATTCTCAATTTTATTAATTTATTTTGCAACACAATGATGATTGTATTTTCGAGTTTTCAATTAATGTCAAGCTTTTTTGGGGAAGATTTTTGCGTTTAGACAAATTCCCTTAGCGATTAAGCTAATATTTAATGACGACGATTGTGCTGCTTATTATTTTTTGCGGACCCTGCTTGGGAATTTTTTCTATTTCCCCCAGTTCAGGTGGATACCTTCCTTCAACATCTGCATCTTCGGATTGCATCCAAATACCTATTTCTCGGCAGCAATCATCTAGCCTATCAGGAAATTCCAACACGGGACCTATTGCAAAAGAAGCAAATTGCTTTGAACTCCGATAAGAAAAAGCATACGGTGAAGACAGAGATACGTATTAGAAGGAGAGGAAGGATAATTGGGGTACCCAAAAGAGTACCTGGATCCGTCTTTGCCCTCTTGAGGTCGCTAACGGATCGACTCACCGACGGAAATCCCCCCCCACGTTTACCGCCACCTGTTTTTAAAATGTTTGCGAAAGTACTTGACACGGAGCTAATACCAAGACAGACTGCGGGTGGGTTAAGGCAAGGAGATGAGATTCCCGAAGGGACTAGAGTGTATGTGGATTCTGGATATCAAGGAATAAACTATTACGACGTTTATGATAGGCGCGAGGGAAAAGGGCTACAAGCACGAAACACTCAATGAAAAAAAGGAAAGAATATAAATATTCCTTCCGGGGAAAATATTTGACATCATTTCAATAATAATAATGCTTCCCTACAGGATGGGATATAAAAAATTACTAACGAATATCGTTTTAGGTGGGGTATGCTTGATTAGCTTGTCTTTTGCAAGGATGGCGCCTAAATTACCGAAAATGCTCAGTGACGGTAATGATGCAAATAACGATTTTCCAGAATTAACAATCTTGGAAGGAGAACAATCGGAAACGTCTGACGACGACGATGATCCTGATAGAGATGAAACGCTTGACCCCGATTATGCCCCACTAAATACCAAGGAAAGGGCAATGCTTTTAAAAATAGAACTCCAAGAAAAAGATCACTCCCTAGCAAACCTAAGCTACGATGCCAGAACAATCCTAATTCCCGATGCAAGATTAACACTTTTGGAAATGGAGCTCTACCCCGAAGAACCCCCTCCAACAACCTTAACCTTTGATGAAAGATTAACGCGTTTGGAAAGAAAACTTTTGAACAATTATCCCCAAAGAGGCCTAGACGATTCCAGAATGCTACTTTCAGAAATGGGGATCCCATATGGGAACAATTTAGAACCTCTAAGTCTTGAGGGAAGAGCAGACCTAACCCTCGAGGAAAGAATAACACTTTTAGAAATGGAGTGTGGACATGAACAATACTCCCAACTGGTCGTGAGAGATAGGATAGAATATGATCGGGATCATTCTCTCTAAAAGCAAATGGTCGATAGTATGGAAACAATAGATGATGCATGGTGGACCATAAGAAAGCTGGTCACAATGGACGGCGTAGATGTAAATTTGAAATATCAATCAGATGAGTCGTTGTTACATAGGGCTGCCGGAAAACGTTGTGGCCTTGAAATCGTACGACTTTTACTGAATAATGGAGCGGACATAAATATACTGGATTCCTTCGGAGAAAACGCATTACACCATGCCTCAAGATTAGGAATGGTCCCAACAGTACAATTATTGGTCGAGCGTGGGATAGATATACACGCAAGAAATGGTAGCAACTGGAATGCATTACATATGGCAGCGCGTAGTAGTTTTCCATCCATCGATATAGTAAGATCATTGATTGCCGCAGGAGTCGATCCCAATGCAAGAGATGACAATGGCAAAACACCATTAGATCTGGCTATCGCAAAAAGAGAAAGAACATTCGACGAAGAAGAGAAAAAGGTATACGAAGCAATTATCGACGAATTGCAATCATATGCCATGTGAATTAATAAAAATTTTAAAACTTACCTACTATGTACCTGGAATTT
>JAIRLD010000058.1 GCA_031259665.1 Puniceicoccales bacterium
GTGGGGGGTCAGGGGGGCGGAGCCCCCCTGGATTCACTCAACATAACTTCCGGAAGAAATTGCCGGACGTTTTTCGAGGTGAACCCATTTTTGGAGGAAGTTGCGTTCATTGTCTGCAAACAGGGGACTAATTTCGATATTAAATGGCGGGAGGCCCTTTGAGTCGATCGGCATATCGGAGCCTGCGGCAATCAACCACTTTGAGAACAGGCGCACCTGATCCTGGCGGCAAGTTTCTGGGGAATCTAAACCCATGGAATTTTTTACGGGGCTAAAAATTTCTCTACGGTTTCCTTCCACGATGATCGAATGTTCGGCAAATTGTAGGGCATCGAAAATAAATGTTTCAAATTTTATGCCATTTGGTGCTTCTGGGTCGACTGGTTTTCCGGTGGCATCGACCGTTGGAATTTTTTTCTTTACCGCATGTAATGGCAGTGGGTAGCCGCTCATTTCCGTTCCCAGCAGGCTGAAGAAATCTCGGTCAAAGAGATGGATACCGGCATTACCGGCCCTGAAATGTAGTGTTCCGTTGGGGTCGCGTTTAATGGCCCGTTCCGTCGGCAGGTCGCTATATTCTACCACCGTAGAGCGTCCATAGACGGAACAAAATACGCCAACTTTTTCTTCGGGGTAGGCCTTTGAAATCATACGCGATGACATCTGGGACCGATTTTTCTTATGAAAGCCAATGAAATAGGGATCGATAACGGGAGCCAACGGATTATCGATTTGGAGGTAACTCAGCACATCGACGTTCTGTGCTTCGAGCATCGCACTTGCCCCACCGTTTACAAAAGCCTTAAATGCTCCACCGTGGCCATCGGGATGCATGGCGATGCGCCATTTATCTTCCAACATTATTTTGCCATTCGCCGTCACTGCGGCTAGGGAACCTTGCCTAATAAAATGTACATTAGATAAGCCGAAGGAATTATTTTTGCCGAAGAACTCTATGGTTTCGTTGTGGTTGCGATCGCTGGTCATGATGAACCAGTGGATAGGATTTCCGTAACGTTTTTCTGCAAAGCGAATTTTTTCGGCAAACACCTGGAAGAGTGATTTTCCTTTTACGGGAGTTACGGCAAATGTTCCCTTTGGTCCTTCGAATCCGAGGCGGGTTCCCTGTCCTCCGGCTGCGGTCAATACGGCGACACGCCCTTCACTTAAAACTTGCTCGCCAAAGTTATAGGCATCTTCCCAGCGGCAGCGGTTCGTTTCATCGAGAGGTAACCCGATATAGCTGGCGGGTACAAACGATGCGGTCGATGAGGGCGATTCTTCTTGATCTTTTTCTTTTTTCAGGAGCGTATCGATCATCTCTGCCAGGTGATCGATATCCATTCGTCTTGCCTGACGATATAAACTTAACTGTTCATCGTCATTCAATTCATCCCAAAAATGGAAGACCTGTTCCTGGCCATGTTGTTCAAATTTCTCAAAAATTTCTCGCCGCAATTTTTCCATAAGCTTTATTCAAAACGGAATAGCATTTCATTTTCACCGACGATCCGCAAATGTTCTCGAGCGATATGCTCTAAAAAATCTGGATTTTCGGTCAGTTCTCTAAGGTGTTCCTGTTGTGTTTCGAATTGATCTTTTATCTGCAGGTAACGTTCCCACTGACGCAATTTTTGTGCTTCCATAGCTTTGCATTGGCGATAGGAGCGGTAGACGGCGACGCCACTCGTCACCGATACCGCTAAAAATACGCAACTTGCCAACCAGAGTAAAACTCCGTAGCGCTGTTCTCTCGTCATTCGCAACATACTGAAACCCATACTGTCCTCCAACAGTGAGAAAAAATTAGATTGTTTTTTTCAATAAAAATCCTTCCGTATGGAAAATTAATTCTAACGGGATGGTAAAAAGATCAATTCAATTTATACTACTTATTTTAGAAATGCTACATTTTTCTGGTTGCGGTACTTTATCGAAAAAGGATCAGGACGTTTCGGATCCGGTAAAGTTTGAGATTTGGAACGACTCCAGCGTTATTTTTGGACGGTTGGAAAATGGTTTTCAGTATGCGCTGATGAAAAACGATTACCCCGAAGAGCGTATTGTTACCGCCCTTAACTTCGAGATTGGCTCGGCATTTGAGGAAGAAAATGAGCGAGGATTGGCCCACTTTCTGGAGCACATGGCTTTCCGCGGGTCCAAGCATTTTCCTGGAGGGGAGATTGTCGAACGCATGCAAAAACTGGGCATCGCCTTCGGACACAATTTGAACGCCTATACCTCCTTTCTCAATACATGCTACGAACTCAATCTCCCCAACGATCGGGATGAAACCGTCGATACGGCATTCCTTGCGCTCCGCGATTTTTGCGACAGGCTCAATATTTCGGAAAGCGATGTGAATCAGGAACGGGGTGTTATTCTCGCCGAGCAACGGGACTTCGATAACGTTTTGATGCGATACGCCAAAAAAAGTTTTAAGTTTCTTCTGGACGGTACCGTTCTTCCTTACCGCTTTCCCATTGGGAAAACTAAGGTGATTAAACGGGCATCACCGGAAAATATCCGCCATTTCTACGAGAAATGGTATGCTCCGGAAAGAATGTTTTTCGTAGCCGTCGGCAATATCGATACCTCGAAATTCGAGGAGCGCATTCGGTGTACTTTTCAGGATTTGAAGCCCAAACCTCTTCCGTCCTTGGAACTGGGTTCACTGAAAGTCCAGCGGGAAAAATTTTTCTACTTTTCAGATCCCGATCTTTCGGAAACCGATGTAGAAATTACGCTCCTATTTCCCGACCTATTTTTTAACGATACCTACGAAGCACGCCGCCACCGAATAATTTTAGATATCGTCCTCAATGTTCTTAAGGAGCGCCTCCTCGATAAACGGGCAGCTAATCCCTCACTTTTCGCCAACGTGGATGCGGTCTCCATTCAAGATCTCCTGAAAACTAAGCATACGGTACTCAACGTGAAAATAATCTGTGAACATAAAAATTGGACGATCTGCCTCCATCTTCTGGAACAGGAAATGCGAAAAATATATCAATACGGCATCTCGGAAACGGAACTTCAACGGCAAAAAGAATTTTTCACCAATACCGCGGAACGAAATGTGCTAGCGGCTAAAACACGCCACTCGAGCGGACTCGTTGCCAAACTGATCCACTGCTACCACAACAAATTAAACTTCATGTCTCCGGAAGATTTCTGTGCACTGGTGAAACAATTGAACGCCGAAATTACGGCGGAAGATTGCCAAAAGGAATTCGCCAAAATTTGGCAAGGTACGTATGTTTCTGTCGCGTCTAACCACCCCATCGACGGTGAAAAACAAACCATAGAGGCCGTATTTAACCGGTCGGAAAAAATACCGGTACACCCCAATGAACAGGAATCTCTGGGAAAATTTGCCTATGAACACTTCGATACTCCGTACCGCACCATCCTTCAACGGAATGCCATCGAAGACCTCGGCATCACCCAATTGACGCTCGCCAATGGTGTCAAAATTAACCTCAAACCTACCGATTTTAGACAAAATCAAGTTCAATACGCCTTGACGATTGGCCATGGCATGATGACCGCTTACCCTCATCCGCAACCGGGTATTTTCCTCATTGCTATCCAAACTTTCCTGGGATCCGGACTCAAAAAAAATCCCTGGAAAGAGCTCAGTAAACTGACGGCATCGAAGTGTATTGAAATGAAATTTAATGCCGATCCCCGTAGTTTTAATTTTTGGGGAATATGCGATAAAAAAAATCTGCCCTTCGGATTAGAGCTCATGGCGGCCTACCTCACCGATGCCGGCTTTGAGGAACGGGCGCTATTCGAGGCGCGTGAAGCTTTAAAACCGATTTACCTGGATTGTGCAAAATCACCGGTAACCGTCATCGATGACCAATATCAAAAATTTATTATGGGTAACGATCGCATCGCCGGTCTGCCCGAAGAGCAATCGGTCTTTTCCGTCCAAATGGACGATGTTAAAAAATTACTCCTTCCCGTTTTCCAAAACGAGGCGATTGAATTGAGTATCATCGGTGACTTTGATCTCGAAATGACGATCCAAAATATCCAAGATACTTTCGGTACACTGCCACCGCGATCCCCTTCGCCTCAGTATACAAACGAAAACGTGGTCCATTTTCCCCAAGCAGTATCGGAAAAATCCCTTTTCTTCACCGGAGACGAAAAACGTACCGTATCTATTCTAACTTTCCTAACGGACGATGAAAATAATGTCTCCGATGATCGCCACCTCATTGCCCTAGGCGAAGTCATCGGCGATCGCCTTCGCAACAAAATACGCAAGGAAGAAGGAAAAATTTATTCGCCCGTCGTCGACCATAATGCTACGCTTTTTAACCATTTTGGCCTGTTCGAAATCATGCTTTCTCTGGATCCTGATCTGATCCCTGATACAAAAAATGAAGTCCTTACCATCGTCGAAGACCTCAAAACAAATCCAATCTCCCAGGAAGAACTCGAACGCATTAGGCTGCCAATTTTAAATACCATTCGCGACCGGTTCAGAAATAATGGATTTTGGCTGGAACATATCATGCATGCCCATCGCCGACCACAATGCCTGGAAAATCTACGTACTATGCGTCCATTTTACGAAAATGTAACACCTCAAACCCTTCTGGAAATAGCACAAAAATATCTCCAAAATCCAGTCCATACAACCATCTCCAGCCAGCCTTTGTTGTAGTCCTGGGGCACTGCCTCAGATCCCGCAAGGAGTCGTAGACTACTTGACCTCCTTTGGCGGCCAAGTAG
>JAIRLD010000066.1 GCA_031259665.1 Puniceicoccales bacterium
AGTTAGAAAAGGTTTAAGAAATAATATCATTGGCAGTCTTCTTTTGGGAAGCTCCATTGCTGCGATCACGCCAACCCAGGCAGGCCAGCGATCAAATCCCCCACCAAATCGGGAAATGACAGGTTGGACCAAAGAAGAGGGAGCAGAAATCCTAAAGGCACGGGCAACCATGACACCTGAAGAAAAGAAAAAAAGGAAGAAAAAGACAAAAAGCGACAATAGGACACACGAAACAATGCAAAGCGACAATGGAATGAAGTACTCCGGAGGTGGCATAATCAACAAATAAGATATGCTTGTCAGCCGAAATAGTTTGACACAATCTTAATAATGTTCATCCTTTCATCACAATGAAGATGAAAGGGTGGATAATGGGTGTCAGCTGGGGAATGTTGTGCTCCACGAGCTGGGGTTCGGTGGATGAAGTGGTAGGCTCTGGGCTGGAAGAAAAACCTGAACTGAAAGAAAACTTTAGGCTGGAAGAAAGGCTCGAACGAAAGGAAGATTGTAAGCCAGAAGAACAGGGGGATGATATAGTCCGATTGATACAGGCTATGAAAAATTGTTCTGATGGAAGTGATCAAACCCCAGCAGTCGAAATTCTCCTAAATCATGTGGGTAAATCTGATTTAGCTTTAATGCTTCAAACCTTAATGGAAAATTTTAGAGAGAATTACATAAAATTAGAAAATTTTAAAACACGCCCTCCAGAAGCAGTAATCCAAATCCTAAAAGGATGTTTGGATTTTAAAGGACAAACTTTAGATCTCCAAACCCTAGAGGAGCATTTGGCTAGTGATGATGTAGCCTTACCCCTCTCGGCGCTTAGTGAAGAAAATAGAAAATTCGTAAAGGAGTGTAATCCGGAAGGTCTCGAGTCGGAGACTTATAATTTCCTCCTAAATCAACTATCGAAGCATTTAGTAGGAAAAGGGCCTAAACTGGATACTATTCCTAGAAAATCTGATTTACTTGATTACTCGAGTAAAGAGGAAGATTCGGATAATCCTGATTCCTTCCCATATCCGGATAATCATGATTTTTTCCTAAAAGGGGAAGACGTCGTTTGGAAAAAACAAATTAAGGATCCGATAGCGCAACAACTTAATTCGGATCATACTCCCGAGGAACTGCAGCAAAGGCGCATCGATTTTAAAAAATTATTCAAAAGTAAAGAAGACCTCCCTTGGGATGAACTATTTCAGCCTTCAGTGGCACGACAATTTAATTTGAGTTGTACGCCCGAACAACTAGCCCGCATGAACATCGATCGTGAAAAATTAATCAAAATAGATCTCACCATAGCATTACGCCAAAGGGAATTTACTCCAGAAGAAAAGTTTCAATTGTTTGAAACTATATACGCTTTAGATCGCTCTCCGGAACAACTCGCGTTGAATGCGATTTTTAGTGTATCTTTTACTCCCAAAACATCGTTTCAAAGAGTAAAATCAATTATCAAAGAAGAGGGCGTTGATGTGAATTTACTGTATAAAGAGTTTTCATTTTTAGTTATGGCTGCCGGATTATATAAAAATGAAGGACTCGAGATTGTAGAATTTTTACTGGATCATGGAGCCGATATAGAGATAACTGATGGCCGTGGATGGACAGCATTACACAATGCAGTATGGGAAAAAAATGCTGAAGTCGTAAGATTACTACTCGATCACGGAGCAAACATAAATGCACAAGTAAAGTCTCCGAATGGAGAAAATTGGGTCGAAGGCTGGGCTCCGCTGCATTTAGCGTTGCATTACGAGTTTTTCGAAATCGCAAAGCTATTACTCGATCATGGAGCCGATCCCGATATCCGAGACGATGACGGTAAAACACCCTTCGAGGTAGCCATGGAAAAAAGAGAAGAAATAGAGGATGAAACGAAAAGAAAGGAATTCGATGAAGCTCTTGCGGCATTGAATCTCCAGACTCCATAATGTAAATCGCTTGACAAATTTACACTTGACAAATTTGTAAATGGCTCCCATGCTGAGTGACATAGGGTGGGAGCAAGCGACATGTTTAAACTCAAGGTTTTTATTTTTAAATAATTTCCAAGAATCTGTCAATATTTTATTTTATTTATTACCCAGCTAAATTCCAATCAATAAACCTGTTGCAAAAGAATCAAATTGCTTTGAACTCTGATAAAGATTGTGCAGAGTAAAGTATCAGGTTGCGAAGCTCTCAAAGAGCACTGGGTTAAGATCAGATGAGCTGGAATCACTCATTATAGATGCAACAGAGCACACCATAGAGCGTCCGAGTAAGAACCAAAAAGCACATTAATCTGAAGAACGGATTTGGATTCCCATGAATCGGGAGTAGATAATCGGGAGATTGAGGTAATTTATCCTATATCCTTTGATATTCACTTCTGCAACAAGTCTATTATATCGATTCATGATTTTAACTATGTTCTAAAAAAATGGTTCCTGTCAAGAAAAATATTTAAAAATAAAACGAAACACAAATAACAAAAAATTCGGAAAATAATTCAAAAAAAATATTTACCCAAAATCGCTGCTACTTCGATTGCCAAATACCACAGCTCAGCGGTGGTAGTTCTAAGGTATTATTTTCCCAGAGATAGGTTGCGCGACTCTCATCGGAAAATGAAAAAGTGTCAGCAATTTGTTTGAAATCATTTTCGAAAGGAATGGCGAAATAAACCGTCTCAAAGTGCGGATTAATGGCTAACAAAATCCGTTCCGTTCCCCGCTCACGGGCTCCATTGAACAGCGCTGCCACCGCCGAATAGTTTTCACGTGCCCGAAAAATCTGAATGTATTCCTCCGATGGACGTTCGGCTAAGTGAAACAATTTTAAATTTTTACGCAATTGAATCAGTTGCTGCACGTATTGATAGGTAAAAAAATATTCCCGCTGACGGTCGTAGGGCATAGCATTGAGATCGCCGCGTTGGTAAGTGTTATGCACACCTCCTTTGGAATGGAGCCATTCCGTACCTTCGCCCAACATCGGTACCCCCAGCGATAAAAACAAAATCGTAAGCGCTAAATGGGCTCGGCGGATATCGGTCAATGTGGGAATCATTCCACTGTGATCTGCATTTTCCGTGATGGCATCAATCCAGCAAAAATCGTCATGGGACGATAAATAATTAATACTCTGCGCAGGAAATTTCGAGCGAAAGGCCAATGAACCTCCCAAAAAATAACTTATTCCTTCCACATTGCCGTTGCCCCATACATAAGATTTTACAAAATCGCGAAATTCGTCGTTCCAACCCTGTAAATCTGTCCTTTTGAGGTCGTGCCCAACGTACCCACGAAAACTCCATGGCTCCGCAATCATGATGATTGACGGTTTGATTTTCTGTAATTGTATTTGAATTTTTTCTAAAATCGGTAAACCGATGAGTTCGGCGAGATCGAAGCGAAATCCGTCTATATCGTAAAACTTCACAAAATATTCCAAACTATCGCCAATCATCCGCTGGACCATGGAACTTTCCGTACGCAGATCATTACCGCAACCGCTAAAATTTAGTAAATCTCCACCGTTGTTTCTGCGAAAATAATACTGCGGATCGATGCCGTACAAATGATTCGGCTCGCCGACGTGATTGTATACAACATCTAAAATCACGGCTAAACCATTGTTGTGACATGTTTGAATAAGGCTACGAAATTCATCGATTTGTGTTCCTTTGGCCGAATCGCTGGCATAGGCACTCGCCGGAGAAAAATAGTTGACCGGCATGTAACCCCAGTGGTAATCCTCTTTTTTCTCGTTATCAAACTCCTGGATCGGTTGTAACTCGAGGGCGTTAATGCCCAATTTTTGCAAATAACCGCTTTTAACGAATTTCTCAAATCCTTTAAACCCTAACCGTTCTTCGGGCGTAATACCAGGGAATTTCGCCGTCAAATCACGGATATGCCCCTCATAGATGATTAAATTTTCCCGAGATGGCGCACTAAAATGATGTTTTACAAAGTTTTCCTCAACAATAATGCCCGGACCTCGACAGTGAACGACCGCTTTGGCGTAGGGATCGAGAATTTCTGTAAAAATCTCGCCATTATTTGTTTTATTCTTGACGTAAAAAACGTAATATTGATGATTTAAATTTTTGTTTATTCGCGTATGCCAAATGCCATTTTGGGCGCGTTCCATCGGATAGTTGTGAAAATTTTCCGGCAAAGATTGCTTCACGCCCACTTCAACCGCCCACGCTCGCGGAGCAAATAAAGCAAAAAATGTTTGATTTCCTGCGATCCAAGCCCCTAATTTTTCATCGGAGTGGAGCGAAAAGAATAACCGCGCGTCGTCAACTTTGATTTTCTCATCGCCACAAATGACGAAAGCCACCTTGCAGAGGTCAGAACGGCTGTCCACAAGCGAAAATTGTAATACGTGTTTCCCCGTCCTTTGTGCACAGTACTCCAAATTTTCAATTCCGGGACGCGAAATGATATTATTTCTACAGTACCGCGGCAAAGGTAACCATTCCCAATTTTCGCTAACAAATTTAAATTGGGCGTATTCCGGCAATTCATTGGGCGGGATTTTTAAAATAAAATACGATTTTTTTTGAATTATTTTATGTTTTAGTAACCATTTTCCATCGAAACCGTCCGATAACCAGCGATTAAAATCCCCTGCCACATAAAACTTTTCATCGGGTGAATTGAAGCGAGGGATTTCATTTTTTGACAAAACAAAAACGATGGTTTTATTTTCTTCAAAATAACCACTCGTATCTGCAAAATCCAATGAGGAAACCGGTGATGAATTAAAATTTCGAGGCGTGCCGTCGATAAGCAATGTTCCTGAAAAATTTAACGCCTCCCCTTCGCCCGGATTTTGATCAAAAAACAACCACCCACGCTTCTCGTCTACCCATTCTGCACCGACAATATTAGCCATCAGTATATAGATAAAAAAAATTCAAACTTTTACAAATATATTCTGCAGCTACGGGATTACAAATTCAAACATTGAATTGGGTTGTCGTCAGAAAATGCCATTATTTCTCGATTTGAGAGGACATTTTTGATTTCGGATTCCCAATTTCCCAATCTATCTTCTGGACCTTTTAAAACAATTTGCAACGTCGTCTGTTTTCCATTTTTTTCCGCTGAAAGATTTTCCAAAAATCGCCCTGTTTTTCCGGGAAATATTGCAATTGGCGAACCCTTACAACGTGTACTAATTTCAGAGAAAAAATTTTGTCGGGCATCATGGTCATCGGCAATAATCTTAAGCGCATAAATTCCATCATTGTCGACCGCTATCGCAATAATTTTCGATTGATACGCGTGAAAACCAATGGCAATAAAAGGCTTCAAACACAATTCACTCCACACTTTATCGGTAATTGTTTTAATTTGCATAATTCATTTTGGGTAAAATTTAAACACCTTACTGCTTAATGTTTTAGAATATGTCAAGCAAAATTCTTTTTTTCTGTGAATCATTTTTTCGGAAAAATCTCAAATAAAACTAAGGTGCTATTCTGTACGAGATCTCAAAGTGTGTCAAGCAAAATTTTTTCTTTCCCATAGGTGTTTTTTTTGAATTTTTTTCTTGAAAATCTCTCAATAATGATTTCCACTGCATCCATCGTTATGTTGCTTCGTGTCCTGGCATTTTTTATACCTATTATTTTTATAATCAATTTATGTTTCGGCAACAATTTGTATCATTTTTCATTACCACTTTTCGATGAATGTGGCGTGAAGATTTGCACCATTTCGGGCGAACGAGCCGATTTAATGGATAATGAAAATTTCGACCTTTCCGATATTATGATTCAATTCTTCTCAAAAAATAAAACTAATCCAACGGAAGAGATTTGTATCATGAGCGATCGGGCAAAGATTAATTCTACAAAAAACATTGCCTCAGGTGGCGGTTTTATTACGATTTCCAGTGATGAATTTTTTGCAAAGGGTGACGATTGGCAATTTTCTGGTAACTCTAAAAATTTTACACTTAATAGAAATGTACAAGTATTTTTTAAAAAAGTTCAGGTTGATGGTAAATAGATGGCAATTATGCCCCCTTTTTTTGGCCTTCATATCTCTCCCTTTGACAGCGAAACAATCGAAGGTCGCTCCAACGCGTTCCTTACCCAATGCGCGGTTAGTCGTTCCGCCGACAGCTTCGCCCGATGACCCAACGAAAAGTCCCGGAACGATGCCCATAAACGATCCATCCAAGGTCGCTTTTGACGACAAACAATCGGAATTTCCCTTACCCAATGCGCGATCAGTCGTTCCGCCGACAGCTTCGCCCGATGACCCAACGAAAAGTCCTGGAACGATGATCACAAGCGATAAACTCGAGATTAATTTGGCCGAAAGTCAATCGGAATTTTTATTTACGGGAAATGTTAAATTGTCAACCATATTGTTTTCCGCAACGTGCGCCGCCGCAAAAGTCGTAACATCCGGAAAACCAGTGAACTTGACCTCAGATTTCGATTCCGTTAAGCAAATTTCAATTACAGGCCCCCTACTCTTCCAGCAGGGCGAACGCTCCTGCAGCGCCGATCACGCCGAAATTATAACAGCTGATACAACCATTATCCTTTCCGGAAATGCTACGGCAAAGGATCCGATGGGTACCATTTCCGGTGACGAAATCCGCATCAATTACACAACAAAAAGCATCGAAATTTCCAGTACCCCTAATAATAAACCGGTTGCCCTAAATATTTCCGTTCCTGCTGATAACCCTAAAACATAGCGAAAAAATTAGAATCTAAATCTCTTAATGATCAGAAAAATAAATCATTTTTACCAAAGTGGCAGTGGGGCTGGCTCGATTGAGTAGAAAATTGTGGTCAACCATGCGGATGTATAGATATCTGAGAAGTGAACCTTTCATCAAACGAGGCTCAGGTATATCGGGAATCTCATACCTCATGTCATTAAGTGCCTTGGCCAGTATCCCTGACTTGGAAATCTCAATCCTAAACTCTCTTTCTACTCCGAAATGACCGGCTATTTCCATTCTACGGCGACGGACTGTTAGGATCTTACGCTGAACCATATCTTTTATATCGGGCATTACGTCAACCAGTTCGAAAAAAATCGATAGCGGTATACATCTCATAAATTCTTCATCCTTGTACCAAAAACTTAAACTAGGACATACTTGAAAAACAATTCTGTTAATGAGATCTATCTGCATTTGCCAATTATATCCTATTATTTCGCATTCATGCTTCTCGATAAAAATCCCACTAACTGTCTGCTGAACTAAATCATCAATCCTCTTTAAACAGTATTGACGATTTGCAACCAATGAGGGATTCCTTTTGCATACATCCTCAGGCCATTGAACCAACATTTTCTCGATTTCATATAGTGTTTTTCCATACGTCAGTCCTTCCACAAGATCGGACAAGGGACATGGAGAACCCCATACTATTCCCCTCGCAATTCGCGGTAATTCATGCCCTAAATCTTGGAAATCCTTAGTTTCCAGAATACTCCATTTACCCCATTTAACATTTGTACTTCCATGACATAAACATAGGCAAAATGTAAAAATAAAAACAATAAAATCTACACCAAAACTCCATCTTTTTCTCTGATAAAACTTATATAAAAAGGCCATACCATCCCCCCTATAAAACGAAAATAATGAATTACTGCACTCTGTCAATTACTTTTTTAAAAAATTTTTTAACCATATTCAATTTCCCTAAAGGGTTTCGACTGCCCAGAGGGCTCCGCCCTCTGGACTCC
>JAIRLD010000096.1 GCA_031259665.1 Puniceicoccales bacterium
AATGGTCGAGGCCAGGCGCGATGCGCATGGCCTCGACCAACAATTTTAGAAAATACTTTTTAAAAAAGACAATTTATGCGCAACCTTAGCGCAATTTGCGCTAAGGTTGCGCAGCTAAAAGAAAAAAAGATCAATTTACGCACCAACCCTGTGCAATTTGCACAGGGTTGGCGCAGTTAAAAGAAAAAATAATGATTAAAGAAATCTTACTAGCCCCCGCGGCGTAGCCGCGGGGGCAAACCTTGCCCTTACGGCCGGCCCTCGTCGCAGAATGCGGCGAGGGCCGGCCGCCAAAGGAGGTCAAGGAGTCCGTGACTCCTTGCGGGGCGTGGGGCAGAGCCCCACGAGCTAGCACAATTTTCGGATCCCGCGTAGGGGTATGAATAGGAGGAAGCAGAAGGGAATCAGTGAGGCATATAACCAGTGAATGGCACCACTTATTCCCAGAGCACATAAGGTATAGGAAAGAACGCCATAGGCCAGCAGTATGGTGCTTAACCGCATTACACCATGCCAGTAATTTTTTCCGAATGTTGAAAAAAGTACTGGGAAGACAATCCAACAGCTAAGAAAGCAAAAGGTAGATTTCAGGATCAGATCCCAAAAACGCATCTTATAGCTTTTGTCCTGATCGATTGCTTTTTGTACTTCGATGGCTTTTCGCAGTTGCGAAAGCGAAAGATTTTGGACGGGCGATTGGAGGAGGAGCATTAATTTTGGCGAATCGTTGAGTTCCGAAAATACGCACCGTTCAAAGACGTGGATTTCATCTGGAACTTGTTTTTTGGGGTGAAATAAAATTTCGCGTCCCTGTTCCAGCGTCCAAGCGTGTGTTTTTTCGTCAAAATATCCCGACTGTGCTGCGATTCTCCGATATTCCTTTTCTTTCGAATCGTATTCGTGAACGGCAATTCCAAAGGCACGGTTTCCTATTTTGTCATAGCGATTGATGTACCACAAGCGATTTTTGGTATTCAAAGTCAAGTGTTTTGCAAAGAGGGTATCGCCATCGGCATCGTTTTTTTCGAGATTTTCTAAATAATGGATTGAATACTCATAGGCTTTAGGGATCCAATAGAAATTGCTCCACAATAGGATAGCTGATCCAATAAAACCCAAAAACCAGAGCATGCGCATTACTTTAAAAAAACTTATTCCGGAAGACAGTAGGGCGATAATTTCATTATTGCGTTGCATCGCGATAAAGACAAAGATCAACGCCATCACAAAGGTGAGAGGCAATATCAGTGGTAAATAGATTATGCCCTGGGCTACATAATGATCAAACATATCCCTAAATGGTATATGATGCTTTAAGAAATTTTCCAAATGGGTGTAGGTAGCGGAACAGAATAAAAATGCATTTAGGACAATAAAAAATAGGATAAATTTATTTGCAAATTTAAAAAAAATGTAGCGATCGAGGCATTTCATCTTTATAGTATTCCTAATTCCATTTTTCCGACTTCGGTGATCATATCCTGATTCCAAGGTGGATCCCAAACTAAATTGACTATGATTTCACGCTCTGGATGAATTGATGCGATCGTTTGTTTGACGGATTCGATTAAAAAATCGCCCATGGGACAACTTGGCGACGTTAAAGTCATTGCCACTACAATAGGGCCATCGGTACTTTCTTCAATGGTATAAATTAATCCTAGGTCAACCACATTGACGTGTACATCCGGATCTTCGACCGTTTTCAGTTGCTGAAATAGAAATTCACTGTCGATCATAGATATGACGCAATTTCGGAACGATGTATGGGATAATCTTTGCGCTGAACGACATTGCGCAAAATAATATCTTCCTGACCATTGGTATAGTACGCAATCCAACGTGCTTTAGCTGCTTGCTTAAATTGTTTGTCTAGGGAAAAATCATTTTTTAAAACGTAATTTATGGCAAATCCCCGTTCCCTCAAATTATAAGCATCGCCCATCGCAAGGGCTTCGGTTTGGGAATCGAAGATCATAAATAAATCCGCTATCGGATCAAATGTTGGTATTAAATGCCGTTCCGCTAGCACATTTCCCAAAGTAACATCACCGATCGCAAGTCCAACGGCCGCCGTTTTAGAATAGCCGAATTTTTCCACCAAATCATCATATCGTCCCCCACCGGCAAGGGCACGAGACTTCCCGAAACGTTCGAAAATCTCGAAAACAAACCCCGTGTAATAGGCTAATCCACGGACAATCCCAAAGTCAAGTGTTATAAAAGACGCTAAACCGAAATGCTCCAAACGCGCCAGTAATAGCCGCAACTGATCCAAACGGAGGACCATCTCATCGTCTAAATCTTTAAGTGTTGTCCGTAAAAATTTTTCCAAATCATCTACGGTACATATCGCCTGAAAGATTTCGATATTTTCTAGAAGTCGAGTGCCTTCTAAATTTAAAGCGTTTAATTTTTTCACACTTTCCTCGGAAGATTCGCGTTCCATCTTATCAATAATCGATAATACGTTGGCAGTTAAAAATTCCGGTACCGCAAGTCCCCGCAATAGGAAAGTCCAAAGGTTGCGATCGCTCAAACGGACGTGAAAATCGTCCGCAGTAAGACCAAATGACCGAAAAATCGTAACCGCTAGGGCAATGACCTCCGCATCGGCATGGATGCCTTTCTCGTCAAAAATGTCCACGTTGAGCTGATAAAAAGAACGCAATCGACCCTTTTGAGGACGTTCATAACGGAAATTTTCTTCAATGGAAAACCACTTTAACGGCCGCTTTAACGCGTGAATTTTTGAACCGATCATCCGCGCAACGGCAGGCGTCATCTCCGGACGAAGCGCCACCGCACGGCCTCCACGATCCACAAAATTAAAAAGTTGTGACGCAATCTCTTCTCCGGATTTTTCCGTGAAAAGCTCCAATGGCTCGAGGATCGGCGAATCGTATTCGCTAAAACAAAAACTTCGACAAATTTGACGCATTTTTTCGAAAATAAAATTTCTTTCGAAACAATTTTCCGGGTAAAATTCACGAAACCCAGGTAAAATTTCAATGGGCATAAAACGACACTAATAAAATTAGCGTACCAGCAAGGGGAATTTTTTCCATTGATCCCCTAAGGGCTCCTCGCCCTTAGAATCCCCGCCCGGGGATCCAACCCCTGGACCTGGATTTGCGGTTTGATCCAGTGCCATTGCCACTGGATCAAACCGCAAGGGGGCCAAAG
>JAIRLD010000122.1 GCA_031259665.1 Puniceicoccales bacterium
CAGCCCCCCTCACTGATGACAATCCCGTTGCGCCCGCGGTCGAAAGGCCGACTGACTTTATTGGGATCATCTCCATGACCCAACGCCCCTTGGCTACGAAACCCAGCAAATATGCCAAAAGTATGAATACTTTCGCTGACACCACCCGCAATGGCTAGGTCCACTTCGTCGAGGCGTAACATCTGGACAGCTTGGATTAATCCCGCATTCCCAGCTGCACATGCAGCCCCAATGGTATAATGAGGACCGCGAATACCCAATTTAAGATTAATCGTTCCGGCGGGATTATTGGCAATGGTCCGTGGATTATGATGGGGAGGCCAAAATTTCACATCGTAATTGAATTGTCCCAAATTAAAAACTTCGTTCTCCGTCTCGACATTACCGTGCTCCGTAACCCCAACGTAAACGCCAATACGCGCAGTATCGGTTTCATCCAACCGAATACCCGCATCCAATAGGGCTTCCTGAGCACAAAAAATGCCAATAGAGCCCGCCCGCGTACCATTGCGTAACTCCTTTTTGCTTTGATGTTTCAAAGGATCGAAATTACAGATACCAGCTGGTAATTTACCCATATAGCGCACCTCCATTTCCTGGACACAGGAAATTCCATGGAGCAAGCAGTGGCGAAAATCGGCCAAATTATTCGCATTGGGCGCCGTTAACCCAATACCGGTAATCACAACTCTTTCGCGATCCATTGATCAAGGGGTAACGATAACACGAAAAATTGAAAGGAAAATCATTGATCCACAACCGAATCGAACGATATCGATTTCCACCCGTCCAATACCGTATCCGACAAAACTTCCAAGAAACAAAATACCAATGGAATCAGCTCACATACCATTGCGCAACTACCTTTCCACTCTGCTATTTCAAGGGATCGAAATCACAGACACCGGCTAGCAACTTGCCCATATAGCGCACCATAAAAAATGATCATTCATGTCCGCTAAAAATATTATTATTTTTTGTTTGCACTTGTATCCCAAATAACCCAATACATTATTTTGTTATGAAAAAATATCCATTAATTACTTTTTACTTATTCTTTGTACCTCTTCTATCAGCTATTTCTGCATCATCCGGTGAAGCAGTTCAAACGCAAACTCAGGATTGCCATCGACAACCGACATCGGAAGCAATTTATCAGCAATGGTATGATGCCATTCGGCAAGGGGATACCGAGTTAGCGAAAAGATTATATAACCAATACCAAATTAATGCCAATATCCCTGATCCACGAGACCCCAAGAAATACCCACCTATATTGATTGCAGTTGTGACCAATAACAAGGAATTGACTGAGCTTTTCTGTAGAGACAGAACCATTGACTTAGCGGCAAATGATCTCCAAGGTCGTACCATTGTTCATTGGGCTGCTATTAAAAACAATTTGCATATCCTCCAAATGATAGGGCCTAGGTGTACCCCTGAGCTACTGAATCTCACGGATCACGATGGATACACGGCCTTAAGGTATGCTGAGCATAAAAATCACCAGGAAATTGTTAATTTTTTAAGAGCTCATAGAAACCGTGACATCTCAACTCCAAGAGTTCCTGACACCACTTCCAACAGTCATCACCCTGCACGTGCAATGCAAATTTCTCACGCAGAACCTCAAACCATTTTTCCCAATAATCAACCTGTGCCCCTAACGCAACTTCCTTCATTAAGATTCCAACGTTCACCAAGACTCGCACAAGCCTTCCTTTTCTCAATCTTTGCTGGATTAGCTACCTATAACCGCAGATTGGCATCTATTATATCACTTTTAATGATAGGGGCTTGCATACTAGGATATTCGAACTTTTTACCACCACTGATTTTCTGAGAATCTTGGATATGGGTGGAGCCGATCGGTCTCGAACCGACGACCTCCACAATGCCATTGTGGCGCTCTACCAACTGAGCTACGACCCCCAATGAATTTGTTTTATGGTATTTTTTCACCGGGAATCAAGTAAGAAGTATACCCCGCCAAAACAATGAAAACTTTTTTGAAAAATTAAATTTCCATTTGTCTTTTGCGAAATTTTGTTATTATGAGAATCATGAGTATTACACCAACTCAATTCAACAGTTTTGCGGAGGCCTTCGATGTAATCGCTGATGTTCGAGACCATGCCTGTAAAGAGCGCACTGAACAAAAATTAACCATAACGGTTGCCAACAAAACTTACGACATTAAAGCCGAAACAACCATCAAATATCGCAAAGGACAAGGCATTCGAAATTGGCTAAGAAAAAAATGTGGCATAAAAGAGACAGCTATAAGTATTATGGAAAGACGAAAAGTCAGACAAGTCGGGCAAGATCTCGCATTCGGACAGATTGTTCAACTGGATTTTGGAACTGCGGAAACGATATCCATTAAATGTATATTCAACAAAGGTAAGGGCCTAAAAGCTGAACTGCGGAAATTAGACAAAAAATTAAACTTACAATCAAAACCGACTGCCCGGCAATCTCCAACACAACGGAAAGTTGAAGGAAACATAGTAGAAGAATTAAAAAAACGATCGGAAAGGCAACAGAAACCGCCATCACCTCCGACCGCATCATAGGTACTCCACAAACTCCGACAACTAAAAGGTCAAGGGACGAAAATATCATGAATGACCTCAAAACAAACATTCCTACCTTCCAAGCTATACAGGACATCGCAGGTTAATCCGGAAGAATACCAAAAAATGTGCCAAGAAATGGAAAAACAATACAAAGCACTGATGAATCCACCACGACCCTAGAGCTATCCAGTAACATCACACTTACCCTACAACCCATTACGGAATTCCTTGGAAAGTAAAGAGTTTTTTATTTTGGCGCGCCTCGCAGGATTCGAACTTGCAACCTTCTGATCCGTAGTCAGATGCTCTATCCAATTGAGCTAGAGGCGCCTAAGTGCTTCATTTTGAAACCAAAAAATGAATTGCAAGCCATTTTACTCATAAATTAGCATGATAAAAATAATATTTTTGTTTTACAATTTCGCAGAACTGATTACGATTCAACCATGGATGCCATTAATAGTTTAGCTCGTGATATATATAATTTCACGCAGGGTGTTAAAAAGGGAAACATCCAGGAAGGTGTACCCTTCCTTTCCCATGCCAATGGAAAAGCCTACATCATAGTAGCAGAAAAGGAGAAGAAACACACCTTTCTCCGTTTCTTGAATAAAACAAAAATAAATGTCTATGAAGCCGGCGGGAAAGCCACTCAAAAAGAGCGCCCCCTTGGGAGTCCCAAGGAAGCGGTAGCAAAAGGCTTACTGAGCATACATAGCGAAAACAATAAAGATCTTTTTTATACGGTTTCTACCGAAGGAGCAAAGTTGCGCATGGAATTTGAAGCCAAGCAGCTTTCTAATGAAGAAGCTATCGGATCAAGATTACGAGAAAGTATTCCAGAGTTCGCCAAGGGGGAAGCGTCAAGCCCGGAAAAAAGCGTTACGGTACCACAGGAAAACCCGAAACCTAAAAATCGTCCACCCGTAACATTCCTCGATGAGCCACCTGCTACTCCTCCCCCAACGGTAACATCCACTCCCAGAGAATTAGATCCGCTCGACATACAAACTGACGAATCGCGACGAGGTGTATTGGACGAACTCAAAGAACGCTTAGGGAAACAAACATCAGAGGGACTCAAGCGACACTTAGGAGGACAATCACAGCCCAAGCCACC
Source organism: Puniceicoccales bacterium (assembly GCA_031259665.1). Classification (GTDB taxonomy): domain Bacteria; phylum Verrucomicrobiota; class Verrucomicrobiia; order Opitutales; family LL51; genus LL51. Next base: position 3,700 of record JAIRLD010000122.1, read on the forward strand.
AGCAGCAGAGCCACAACCAGCGGAATGAAGGCTAAATCAACTCTATCCAAATTACCCGATTGAAAAAACTTCATTACGTTTTTTTTAATCCATTCCCTGGCTTTTGCACGCAATTATTGCTACTTCACATCCACAATATAAACATAATCAATGTAACCAAAATTCCGGTAAAATTTCCAGGGATTTTGGCTTTATTAATATCTCTACATGCCTTGATTCGCTTCGCCCACTGCCTTCGATACCATTCGATCCGAAAATAAAACCCTAGGCAACGGATAACAAAAAGACCCAGGAAAAATCCTGGATCCATCTTCCTTTTTCGCAAATTTGATCCTATCCCTGATTGCGGAATAACGTCTGCGCACCTTGACTCGTCTTGTCCGCTACCTTCGATGAAAGTTCGTTCAAATAAGCCAGTTGCATCACATCCACTTGCATCTTCAGAAGATCCCCACTCGAAAGATCCTCCTTCTTGCTTGCAAACGCTTCAACATTGTGTTGAATCTCCATAAATTTGTCACGCACACTTTGGATCGAACTTACAACACCGTGGCTCGGTGTATTCAATCGCAATGGCTCTATGAGTCGACGTCTTCTGCGACCACCTCTTAGAACACCACCGAGGTTGGGTAACGTAACGCCCCCATTCACCATCGCTTGGAATTCACCGGCAACGCCTGCCCTAAATGGAGGAATAACCCCCTCAATCATCGTCCCAACGGAAATTCCTCCGACGTTTGCTGCCTGTCGCGCTAGTACACCACCTATCCTCTCCGTTGCTGCTACTTCTATTGCCATTTTATTTCCCTTCCTTAATAATGCTTTCCGCTAATCGGTATGCATCTTTATCTTCTCCATTGTCCATAATACCCAATAAAATCATATCACTTTCGCCTCTACGTCCCACCTGATACAGCAGCAGACCATAAAAAACCTGCGCCATCTCACTCTTGGGATTGATTTTTAATGCTCTCTCAATCAATAGGTGTGATGCTTCGACATATTCTCCAAAAACCATCCGCATAAAAGAATAAGCAACAAAGGGTAACTCCTGTTTGGGACGTGCCGCAATAACACTTTCGAATATATTTTCGGCATCCCGCTTTCGCCCACTCCCCGTCGATACATAACCGATATCGATGAGTAAGCGAATTATTTCAGTAGGCACCTCTGCCTCGTCGAAATCCGTACTTTGATGGAACGTAAAGGGCATAATTAATCAACGAACATTCTGTACAATTTTCGTTAACGTATCACCAACCGTACGGATGATACCCGTTGACGTCGAAGCAACCGTTCCCCAGGTCTGTACCATCGCCTGTAAACGCAACAGTGTTCCCTGGTCGATATCCGACGCCGCACTCCCTTCAATACATTTAATTGTATCCGCAAGACCTTTTTCATAGGCCGTCATGTAACTCGCTAAAACGATATACATATTGAAGATACTTAACTTACCTGTAGGAGCTCCAAGATCTGGAAGGGATTCTTTTCCAGGCTCGAATCCCAAACTTGTTGGATTTGACCATGCCATATTTTTTCCTTTCTTTTAATTGTTAGTAATTCATTTACTACGAGTACTAAAATATACAAAAAGATTATAAGGTCAATAAGTTTTTTTTATGCTTTTATTTGAAATTAATAATCGTATCTTTCGCACTCTCGAGCGCTTGCTTTAATTTATTAAAAATATCGAATCCGCGGGGATCTAATCCACTGTTTATGCGCGATTTAACGAATTGCTGATACTCTGCTAATTTTCTAAGTAACTCTTGGCGATAGCTGCCATCCTTATCGTCGAGTAACTTTCGCTCCATTTCGATTAACGTTATGCGTTCTTTTTTCCCCATTTTTCCAGCTCTCGCTACAAATACCTCATATCCATTTCAAATCGAGCGTAACCACCTCATCGGCGTTACGAATTGTGACACTGTCCTGTTCGACGCGATCGATAACGTAACCACTCGGCAGTACAGAACCTTGGAAGTATTTCGTCCCACCTTTTATATTTACCCAATCCAACCCTTGACTGTTGAAGTTTACGCTATCGATCTTTCCGCCGAAAAATTTCTCAATGGTCAAATTACGATCCGTCGACACTGCAATTTTAAAACTAACCTGTGCCTTCTTCTTGAATGTCTTTTCGAAATCCTCACGGGTTACCCCCCACTTATCCTTATCGGCATCGGTGATAGTACCGCTGATTTCGACGCCCTCATCGTTGGCTGCAATTTCCAGTTTATCGCTAAACTTATGGCGTTCGAGAACCGTTTTAGCCAATTCGACAATGGAAGTTTTCGTCAAAACCTCATCCCTAATGTTCGTAATTCCCTTAATGGAAGAAACCTCCGATTTGAGATTCGTCCAAACTTCTTCCTTCTTAACGTACCCGGTTGCAATCAACTCTCCAAATTCTTCCGCCTGTTTCAAAACAATATTTTGTTTCGATTCCTTGACCATCTCCATGGCACTACTCAAAACTTTCTCCATAACCAAAAGCTTGATGGAAATATCCTCCGAAATCGGTTTCAGGGCCGACTTCACCGCGACGGAATCCTCCATCTTATCCACATAACCCACAACGGATACCGGTCCATCGCCGACCTTCGAGACTTTAATTTTGTTCTTTAATTTCAGATCATCGATGGCCTTTTGCACGCGCACTTCCATGGGTTGCGGAGCAGCTGGAACGGGCCCTTTTTGACTAAAAACAACCACGGCAATGGAGGCTCCGGCGGCAATAAGGAAACACACCACAAAACCCAAAGTATAGCGAATGATAATTTGTTTCCATGTCAGCTGCCGCTCACCAAAAATTTTTCTTAGGAACTTTGCTTTTGCACTTTCGCGATCGGCAAGCTCCGTTGTCTCGATTAATTCTGCTGCAGAATCAGCCACAAATTCTTTTTTCGTCGTCGTCCCTTTCTCGTTCCACTCCACAACCCATGCTTCGCCCGTGTTTTTAGTGGGTTCTTGCCCCCCCTCTTCCGTAGACTCCGTAAAAACCGAAACCGCTTCTTCAACTTTTTCCAATTCCGGGAAATCACCCAGGGAAACGGTTTGCCACTGTTCCCCATCGCCTTCGCCAACCATCATATGTGTAGCGCCAATGGTTACGAATTGGAAGTTATCAATTGCCGAAGGCTCCCGCAATAATTTTCCGGAAACGAAAACATTTCCTTCGAGGGGCGTAATAAAAACACGGCCATCGACCACCTTCAAATTCACGTGCTTATTGGCAACCAAAACATCACTAATAATAACGTCGCATTCGTCCGCAGCACCGATAATAATCTCTTCGTCGGGAACATCGAATTCCGCTCCTTGGTGTGGCCCCGATAATACTTTGAGCACTAATCCCATCAGACGATAGAACTGGATTTAATGAGAAAAATTGTGAGAGTCAATGTTTTTAAGAAAAATTTCACACCCATTTGGTTTGAGTTGCCATTTCCATTTCGCTTTATACATTATCTGCAGAATGTTTTATAGCGATGGCAGAGGTTAAAAAAGTACAGAGGGGTGGACGCAATAATAGTCAGGTTACCAACGTCCAGGGAACCTATCGCGGCCAATCGGTCGTTATTGTCCAAGATTCTTCCCCATCCGCCATCCAATTGGCAAGCAATATTGCGGGACTTGAGGCAACGAAACAAAAATTGCGCGAACCGCTCCTTCGGCGCTATATCGTCAGCAAAAAGGTTTTCCGAGAAAAAGAAAAAATTCTTATAACCTACACCGAACGCCTCGGCCAAGGTAAACAATCCCGCCACTATAAGGAGGTCTATGCGGACCTCTCGCGTCAACGGTACAAACCGGAATACCAAAACGAGGAAAATCAGGACGCCCTTCGCGACATTTTATTATACAAGGTGGCCGAAAATTTTGGTGAAGTCACCGAACAGGATAATATTCTGGAATACGCCCTCGCGACCCATACGCTCGAACGGGAAACCCTTGAAGTGGAGATAGCCCAGGTCAAAAAAATGATCGATTTTTTTTCGAATCCACCAATCCATACCATTAATGTGGGCTTTACCAATTCCGAACGTATGCGGTGGACCGAGAAACTATCAGCCCTGGAAGATAGTCTCCAAAGGAGTGATGCTTTTAAAACACAATTACTCCGCGCCCGAGAACTATTACAAAAAACACATAAGAAAGAGATCCGTGACGGCTACAATTTGATTCCGAAGGCTGCTGCCATTTTAAACCAACAATATGGCGATGGTAGTGCGCCGGAAAGCGCCGTCAGTTTTGCTGCGACCTACCGCGATGAAGTCTTAGGTATGACGAATCCGCTCGATGTTTTTGAAACGTTTATCCGCCGACAGGAAAAAAAACGGGAGAGCTTTCGTCCCTACATTGATTCGATGATCGCCCTTTTTGGTATTGATATGGCTTCTTCAAATCCCTCGCGTTCCAAGGAAGAATTGCGGCATGTGCGCGACGGTCTTTTCCGCATCGAAATTTGTGGGCAGATTTACGACAATGTTGGCATCCTGGGACGTAATATTCGCCATATGTTTTCTACACCTTCTAACCAACCGAAATAGATAGGAGTTTTTATGCAAGAAATGACCGATAAGGAACAATTAGCCACCACCCGGGAGCTAGTCCGGCTCGCACAGGGAGCATTTGTAAGTAGCCAGCAGGTTACGAATCTGATCAATCTTTTTTGTCCCGACAGTGCGAAGAATCTAGAGATTGCCATCTACACGCTCCACCAAACGATCGAACTCGTACGCAACCTCCCTCAAAAATTTTTCAAAGATGATCAAGCGCAGACGCAACTGCTTACGGCTATGCAAACGAAGCTGGATGCCCTCATTTTACGGGAAGAGGAGGCTACTGCGTCAGCATTCTTAGCGAAAGGAAGCTCATAAATGGAACGTCACATTACGGAAGCTTTAATACATATGGGGAAAAAAATGGGTCTTCCCCTTTTTACGACAAACACTCATGGCATCCTTCACCTATCGATTACGAATACCGGTGAACTTTTTATCGACATCCAGCGATCTGACATTTTCCTTTACCTACTTAACGCATTTCCCGTTTTAAATTTCAAACTTATTACGACGGCATATATTTTTTGCGAAGAGAAAGCGAAGCACAATTTCACGATGAATCCTGTTTTACAGGGCGAGGACCGGTTAGGTTTGGCGATCAGGATTCGGAACGAAGATTTTTCGCCCGTATCACTTGAAGGCGCCATTAATCAGCTCATCGATACGACCGTACGTTTGAGACAATTCGCTGACCGTTTTTGATAAGAACGGGCCTTTTTTATGGTCATCGTTGAATTTTTTTCTTTTTAAAATTGCTTTTCACGGAACAATTTCTTCTTCATCGTCACTGGGCATGGCTAAAATAGCGTTATTTCCATCTTCCGTTCGAGCATTCACGATTTCTATTTCATTTTCAAGAGGATGCCCATCATCACATTCTATCTCAAAAATTTTGATTTTCTGCTCTAACGCTGGTAGACTATCATCAATAACAATGTGGTACCCGAGATCCGTCCTACAGGTTACAAATTTCGTCTGATAGGTATTTTTTGTGCAATATCTTTTTCCACACTTGTTATAATAGGCAACGGCTTTACTTTGCTCTTGCTTACGAAAAGGTATATATCCCTTTCCCTTTTCCTGAAATTCTCCCTTAGGCAAATTCCATTTTTTGTGGCCTTCGGGATCACAGGACGCGATAACACAGTACAGTGGAGAATTCCCAGGATTTCAATCATAGCACCACCACCATTCATTATCGGCTTCAAAACTACCATGATGCGGCGCAATTAAAATATTCACATTTCGAACGAAATCCTTACTATTATCTGGTAAGGACTGGAACGTTTTTCCGGGAGCATCTCCTGGAAATAACATTCTTACTCCGTTGTATTGGACACCTAACGCCAAAGACTGTGCATTTTCGTTATCGCTCGCGTCTAAACGATATCCCCTCGGTATAATCGCAAAGAACTTCGGATCACCGCTGCATCCCTTTCGGAAAGAATCCAAAGCTTTTACTATCCTTTGAACATCCCATCGATTATAATCCCAAACTTTTAGACAAAAAACAGGCTTTTTACTAATTCTCCGATTAATTCTCTGTTGAATCCATCTTCCGAAGTCTGCACACAACTTAGCTTGCTCGATATCCCCACCAATTATAATAGTCCCTATGCGATTACATAACTCATGCAACAGGTTACTGATGCTACTATCTAACCCATTGTAATGATCTTCGTGAAGGTGTGTCACCCACAGCATGGTTTCTTTTATCTCATGTATACCCATTCGCAATCCATCAATTTTACTTATTAACCCGGCTATCTTTTCAATTGTACCCATTCCATTTTTACTTCCACAATCGATAATTAATTCTTTTTGCTTACCATCTTCGCAATCCAATAACATCCTTATAAAATTTCCCGCTCTAACGTTATAGATATAAATATCTATCCTTCCAAATACACTAGAAAGGACTTGCACACTAAAAAGGCATATTATCACGATGCCTTTTCTCCTCTTGAAAACATCAGATACCCGGAGCATGCAAGACAGCCTCTAAGAAGTAGTAAGCAGGGGTTCCTTGGGCAAAGGCATTAGGATACCTTTTATGGTATCTGTTCGTAAATTCTATAAATTCCTGAAAATGATCATAATCATTCCTTTCAGATTTGTTCTCTTGGATCTGCTGGATAGCCCTAGCCCAATCTTGCCTACTACCATTGCTACATAATACCTTTGCTATTTCATCAACTTCTTCTTCTATCCATGAATCGATATCAGACATTTTTAAAAAGTCCCTTAGTTTTTTGAGGGACATACGGCACCCACTATATCGGTACCTTTTTATTGACTTTAATGTTCGGATCATTTGTTCAATCTCAGCTATAATATCATTATATCGCTCAGGTTCATAATCTGCCATATCAAACCACTCAATAATTGTGTATTGATGCAATCGCTCTAGTCTTTGACAATACTCATAAAACATCCTCCCCTCATCATCGATTCTTAATTGAGAGCTTCCTTGAAAAGCTCCATTCAAATGAGAAAAAATCTCACAACCTAATGCCATTATGGCACTCATTAATATAAAACTTCTCATATCACTTCTGCGATTCTTTCGAAAAAAACAGGTAGGCAAGTTTTATTTTGCATTCGGTGTTTTTTATTGAAATTTAATAAATTATAATTAGAAAGGATGGGAAATGAGTGCGACAGGAGATGAAAGAAGTGAAGTGGCTGAAAACTTCGATTTAGATTTCGGCATTACTAGTATTACAAAGGGTAACGAATACCAAAAACGGATGAAACTGCCGAGTTCGGGA
>JAIRLD010000005.1 GCA_031259665.1 Puniceicoccales bacterium
ATCCCTTTTTGGCTTTACGCTTTCCAAATTCCGTCCCCAAATTTCGGCTTTTGCCTCTTTTTCTCTCGCTATTTTTGCCTTTAATTTTCCCCCTTAATTTCGCCATCCGCGTAGGTATATATTGCATATGTTAAAGTTGCTTTATTTGAAAATTTGCTAAAATACTTTCAAGTGAATGATAGGCATTTTATACTATAATTAGATCCCAATATTCCCAATGCCGCTGGTGTAACACCGTGGCAGCTATAGGGATTGTTTTATTCTTTTGGATGATACTCCTTGGGGATTCGCCATCACCGGGGTAAAAGATAAGACTTGAAGGGAATTATTTTTTCATTCCCATGTTATGAGTTTTGCCCGGAGGGAATTCGATGGGGGAAGAATAATATGGTTTTCTCCCATAGGAAAGTCCGGACACCGCAGAGCAGGATTCCGCATGAAAGTGCGGGGGCTATTGGTCAAGCGATAGTCACGGAAAGTACAACAGAAAGGATACCGCCGCGAGGTAAGGGTGAAAAGGTGAGGTAAGAGCTTACCGGGCACAAAGTAATGCGTGTTGCTATGGAAACCCAATCCGGTGCAAGACAAAATAGGGGACGGGGTTGCTCGCCCGATGGTTCCGGGTTTGTCGCATCTTCTGAGAAGAAACAGCGTGAGTTGTTAGAGAAATGAATTCCGAGCCGCAAGGCTTACAAAATCCGGCTTATATCTGGGCAAAACTTATTTGAGTCGAAAGCGTAGAAAGAAATAAAAAAGTGATTAATTTTGTATTTTTTCTTGACTGCTATGAAAGATGGAGACAGCGTGGGAGCATATTGTAGAAATGGCTGCAAAAATAGGGAGCCATAAAACAATAGAATAATATAGAAAGGACAAATTATGAAAAAGAATATTAAATTAATCGCAGCAGTGTTTCTGCTGGGAATACAAACACTTATGGGGAGTTTTATGGGGAGTTTTCGAATGCCTAAAGATTTCGATCTCCTTACTGAATCGGAAAAGGAAGAATATAATGCCATACAGGCGATAGGTTACCGGAGGGCGTATAAGTATGCCCGTGGCCGAGCGAATGCTGTTTTCTTGCAATTATTGCGCGAAGTTTTAGGATTCGTCGATGCTGATCCAACGCGGAAGAATATCCGAGGATTTATTTGCGGCATAATGCGGAATGGTCGATTCATTGCGAGAAATACTGTGCAAGTAAGTTACTTACTGGATAAATCAAAAGCTTCGATAAATGCTGATTTTATTAGGCTGGGCTATAAAATTGTACCTAATTCGTCCAAGCGTATTGAAGAAGTTTTTCCTGTATTTAACAGAGTTCCTAAACATGCAAAGCGATGTTGGGTTTTAATCGAGTTTCCTGAAGCGGTAGGGCAGGAAACATCAGAAGTTGTTCCTCTGACGGCCTTGTCAGAGCAGAGGGAGGATGCTGCTAGCTTTTTTAATGATGAGGGTTTTGAGTTTTTCAATTGGTGATATTAATTGACAACATACAATTGATCCGGGATCGTTTTAGAAAACATCCCGGGTTTTTTTGTTTGTAAAAGCACGAGAAAAATTTAAAATTTTTATTGATTTTCAGTGAGTATATCTGAAATATTCTAATCCTGAAGGCTTACAAAATCCAGCTTATTCCTAAATAAATACGTTTTTTTATCTAGTTTTTGCGGTTTAATAAAAAAAGCTTGTTTTTTTATTGAATATTAATATATTATCGTACGTTATGAAACTAAAAGATATTAAAAAAGCCAGTAAAGGTATAATTGCCGCTTCATTATTGTGGAGTTCTCTACCTCTTATGGGGAGTGGTTTTTTTATCGTCAGAAATGAAGTGAACGAAGATGTGCGGAAACTTATAAACGATATACGAACAGGAAATATTCCAAGCTTTGATTTTTATATGAATGCGGACATTTTGAATTACAATGATCCGCGTTGACATTGCTTGTTATTTTATACTGCGAATTGCAGGAAAATATCCAAACATATTAAATGCTAAGGATCGCAACAGGAAAAATCTTCTGGATTATGCAATTGAAGCAAATCTGGTCGATCTCGATATCATATTAGATAGCCCAGGATTGATGTTTTCCGTGTGCAGCAGCAGTAGAGAACGGTTTATGGATATAATCATTCGTTCTGGAAAATTAAGATTGCTTTCAAAAGCAATTAGGAATGAGCTGTCAGAAGATCAAGCGCCGATATTGTTAAAATATGCCCAAGAAAGATTAGTTGATAATCTGAACTGCATTGGCAAGGGATCGTTGGACTATTACGCTTTTGCAAAAAACTGTTCTAGTTTGATGATCATGCTTTCAAATTGGATAGTAGAAGAAGCAAATACTAGGAATGAAAAGGAATTAATTGAGGTAATTTGTGACTCCGACCCTGAAAAAATCTGCCGTTTATTAGCAATAGATGGCTTGAATATAAATTATCAAGATCGAAGAGGGCGTACGCCTCTCATGTGGGCTGTTGTAATGGGAGATTTAGCCACGGTAATTGAAATTTTGGACAAAAGACTCAATCTAGGGTTGCGCAATGGAGAAGGAAAAACGGTTTTTGATATAGCCAACTAGAATCCAAGTAGAGATATTCGAAGTGCACTGCACCAGTTGCGGTTTTAATTCATGGAAGGATATTCAAAATTGAAAAATGAACTTTCGGCTGAAAAGCTTGCAAAATTTGATTTATATCTAGTATATTTTAGCTGAAAGCATGGAAAGAAATAAAAAGTGATTAATTTTATATTTTTTTCTTGACCATTACGAAAAAGCGGAAATACGTACTGTGGGTGTATTGTAGAAATGGCTACAGGAATAGGGAGTCATAAAACGATAGAACAATGTAGAAAGGACAAATTATGAAAAAAAATATTGAATTAATCACAGCAGCGTTGCTGCTAGGAACGCAAACACTTATAGGAAGTGATTTTTTTGCTTTCAGAGATGGAGCCTTGGGGAGGTTATGGCAGGAAATGCGAGCATTTCTGGGGAATGATTTTTTTCCTCTCGGAGGTGGAATCGGGGCAGCATCAAGGAATCCTTCTGTTCGCGATCCTTCTGTTGACGGACTTTTTGTTCCCGAAGTTGAAATGAGTGAAGATGAGCAGAGCCTTATAGATGCCATAATAGTAAGCGATATTCCAAGGGTTATTAGGTTTTTGAATATGGACATTTTGCGGTACAGCGATCTGCGTTTTCGTGAGGGAAGAACGCTAGTAATGGCAATAATGGAGGCTGCTAAACGTGGATTTATTAGTCGTGAAAATGCTTGTCTTCTTATAGGAGAGTTTGGAAGGAGATATCCGGATATGCTAAATGATACCGATCACAACAGGAGAAATGCTTTGGAATATGCGATTGAGATGGACTTGCCCGATATGGTTGAAGCTCTGTTACATTGCGAAGGAGTGAGAGTTTTCTTGTACGGTGACAATGCAAGACTGTTTGTAAAGATAGTCATTCGTTGTGAAAATTTAGTATTAATTCAAGAAGCATTTAAACGTGGGATGGAAAAAGAGCAAGTGGAGAAACTTTTAAGATTTGCTCAGAGGGAATTAGATCAGATCAAATCGTCGATCAGTGTTTCGAATTTCTGTGTTGGATGTTTGTTGCCAAAAGCTGTTCCGGAGGTTGAAAAGATAAGGGTTTGCTTTAGGTTGATAGCTATGCTTTCGAGGTGGATACAAAGAGAAGCAGATACTAAGAATGAAAGGGAATTGATTGAGGCAATTGTTATGTTAAACATTGAAGAGGTCCGTCGCTTATTAGCAGTAAGGGGCTTGAATATAAATTATCAAGATCAAAGGGGGTATACGCCTCTCATGTGGGCTGCTGCAATGGGGGATTTGGACATAGTGTGTGCAGTTTTGCGTAGAAACCCCGATCTAGATGTGAGAAATGGCAATAGAGGAACGGTTTTTGATGTAGCCCAAGGAAATCGAAATAAAGATATTATAAATGCATTGGATCAAGCTCGGCGGGGTCGAAGGACTCGGTAAGGAAGAAATTTAAATTTCAATAATAAAGTCGCCATTTTAGCAATGGCGGCTTTTTTAATGCATGGAGGGATATTCAAAATTGAAAAAATGAACTTTCGGCTGCAAAGCTTACAAAACTTGGCTCATATCTAATGTGTTTTAGTTGAAATACGTAAAAACAAAAAAAGATTAATTTATGTATTTTTTTCTTGACAATTACAAAAAAAAGAAAATACAGTACAAGCATATTGTGAAATCGGCTACGAAAATGAGGGTCGTAAAACAATAAATTATAAAACAATAGAAATAGAGAAAGGAAAAATTATGAAAAAAAACATTAAACTAATTACGGCAGCGTTGCTACTGGGAACGCAAACACTTATAGGAAGTAATCTTTTTGTTTCAAGAGGTGCCAGTTTTTTTGTTCCAATAGGTACTGCAATGGATGCAGATCAGCGGATGATTGTAAATGCTATACAAGCAGGAAATATTCCGGGGTTTAATCTTTATCTGGGTGCGGACGCTTTGTATGGCGTCGATAATGTACGTTTTGATAGAGAAAGAACGCTAGCGATGGCAATAATGGAGGCTGCTAGACGTGGATTTATTAGTCGTGAAAATGCTTATTATTTTATAATGGCGAGTGCAAGGGCATATCCAGACATGGTAAATGGTAAGGACCTCAACGGAAAAAGTCTTTTGGATTATGCAATTGAAGGAGGGGGGATCGATCTTATCGAATTTATATTAGAAATCGAGGGATTGAATTTTTCCGTGCACGATAACAACATAAAACGGTTTATGGATCTGATTATTCATTTTAGAAAATTAGAATGGATTAGAAAAGCAAATGAATACGGGATGCCAGGGAGGCAAATGCGGAAACTTTTAGAATATGTTTTGGCAAGAAAGGCTTACCTCGAATCATGGAGAAATTTTTTCTCGCACACGTTTGAATTTCTCTTTCCAAGATCCGTCACAAGGCCTACAGAAGCAGAGGTTTGCTCTGAGTTGGTAACTGTGCTTCAGGGGTTGGGGGCAGAAAAAGCAAGAACTAAGAATGAAAGGAAATTGATTAAGGCAATTGGCGAATTCAGCCCTGAAAAGATCTGCCCTTTATTGGCAACGAAGGACTTAAATATAAATTATCAGGATCAAAGGGGATATACGCCTCTCATGTGGGCTGCTGCAATGGGGGATCTTGCCATAGTACTTGAAATTTTGGTTAGAGGTCCTGATCTGGATATGACAAATAGCGATGGAGAAACGGTTTTTGATATAGCCCGAAAAAATCGAAATGAAGATATTATAGATGCATTGGATCAAGCTCGGCAAGGTCAAATGACTCGGTAAGGAGGAAATTTAAATTTTCGCAATAAAGTCGCCATTTTAGCAATGGCGGCTTTTTTAATGCATGGAGGGATATTCAAAATCGAAAAAATGAACTTTCGGCTGCAAAGCTTACAAAGTTCGGCCAAAAATTCGACTTATATTTTTTATTTTTGTTCTTGACACATGAAGATAATTAAAACACAAAGATAACTGTTGTTAAGAGTGAATCGTATGAAGAAAGTATTTGTAAAGAAAAATATAAAATTGGTTGTGGCTTCCTTATTTTTAGGAATGCAGGTACAAAGTGGTAGTGGTAGCAGTGGTACTCCGTTGGATTTGTTTTTATCTTATGATCAGTGGCAATGGTATCGAGTCTCATTCGAAAATGTTGAAGCGATGGAAAATTTTGAATTACCGATGGGAGACTCTGGAGGACTTCCGTTAAGGCTGGTAATGTCCGCTAATAATGCTAGAATTGATAACTTATTAAATCCCCCTATATGCTTGCGGGTGGGGAATTGTTCAGTCTGGGCTAGATTGCAGGTTGCCGAACATAACATACAACTTCTAGAAGGTTCAGTTTTAAGTGCTTATGAAGAACAATTTTTGGGTAGAGTAAGGGCTAGGGATGAACATGGGGTGTGTTTTTACTTGGACTCCGGTCTTATCCAAGAGGAAGATTTTCGGTTCAGTAACGGGAATACTTTGTCAATGGAATTAACGCAAGCATTTTCTTATGATGAATCCAGTGCTTTGCGTGTGTTAGCGGAATTTCATGAGCGATGGCTTTATGATCCATATAAGTGTAACAATGAAGGGAGAAATGCTGAGGGGTTAGCTTATAAGTTAGGGCTTCATAGAGTTAGGCAGTTTTATGCGGGGTTGCGGGAAAGTTTACGCTCCGTCCGAATCTTAGGAAATGTAGATTCCAATGGACGGCAAATGGAGATTGCATTGGCGACAAAGGATGTGCCAATGGTAATATATTTGCTGAAAGTTGTCGATCCTCAAAGAATTCGATTTCAGGGGACTGGAAATACTTTTTTGATGGAAATTATAGAAGGTTTCCATGAAGATGAAGCTATTCGGATTATACAAGCATGTTTTAAGTGGGGTGGTTACAATCCATATATGTATAATAATAATCGAGAAAATGCCCAAAGAGTTGCATTGCGAATGGGATTCGATTCCGTTGTTCAACTTTTTACGGAAGATATACAGCATGAAAGACAACTTTGTGCGCTTGGAAAATTTATCAAGCGGAAAATCTTGTGGCATGTGCTTGCCAGAGGGGAGGAAGTGGTGCGAAATGATGCTAGTGAGATGGAGGGAATTAACGATTTAGTTGCTAGATTTTTTGAACAGATGGAGCTTTATATAAAAAGAGGAGGCGGGAATTTTCCCGTGGACAATCTTGTGACACCCATAACAGGCCAAACGCCCTTAACGTTTGTCGTTAGAAGTGGCGATCTATCCTTAGTGAAGCTATTAGTAAATGCTGGCGCCAATGTGAATGTACCCAATTTCCAAAGAGAGTCTCCCGTAGATATAGCCCTTCGAGTTGTCGATGAGGAAGGACGCAAAGAACCTAGAGATGTGGCTCGTCTATTGAATTATAGAAGTATTGTTGCGGCTTTAGATATCCGGCTGCCTGAAGAAAGGCTAGAGGAGGCAGTTATCAATGAGAATTTGGATGAAGTAAGAAATATTCTGCAACAAGGAGGAGTTGTTGATATAAATTGGCGAAATAATGGTTATACCCTATTAATGTGGGCCGTTACGACGGGGAATGTAGATATTGTAAGAGAACTTCTAGAAGCGGGAGCAGATAAAAGTATTACATATAAAGGACAGACAGCTTTAGATATAGCCAAGAAAAATCATTTGCAGCCTGTTATAGATCTATTGTAGGGAGAAAACTCTTAATTTATGTTAGGCCTTTTGAATTTCCATTCCGGATAATTAGTGGGAATGTAGCAGAAAACAAGACATGAAGGTTTTGATTAAAAAAATTGACAAAAATAAATCTGTGGTTATTTTTTAAATGGAAATTCAGTATAGAGAAATGAGTTGAGTTTGTGGAGGATATGGAAATGGGAAAAAAAATTAGTGTATTGTTTACTTCGGTCCTTTTAGGGACGACCGCTGTAAAGGGTGTTGGTAGTTGGCAATTTTTCGATAATTTACCGGAAGAGAGTAGGCAATTTGTTTTAGCATGTTTCACCGGAGATCGTGACGCAATCGATTTCTTCTTAGAGGCGGGATGCGATCCTAACCTGGTCGTGGATCCATCAACAAATGCAACGTTAGCAATGTGTTTGGCTACCGTGGTTCCAACGGTTCCCGAAGAGCCGAGGATCCCCATGGTCCTCGAAGAGCCGAGACGTGTGTCTTTGCAAATATTAATGCTGCATCCAAGTTTTAATCCCAATCTTCGCAATAATTTTGGCGATACAGTTGCCCATATGTGCGTAAAATTGAGATTACCACCCATTGTGAGTATTTTATTAGACCTGCCTAATTTTGATGTGAATGCGCGGGGACAGTTCGGTGCAACGATCTCGCATTTGATCGCATTACAATCGATCCATTTACCCGGTTTTGGACCTTGGTCGGAAATTATCGAAAAAATATTTGCGCATCTCAATTGGGATAGTGAAGCCGTAGATAATAGGGGAAGAACCGTAAAAGACCTGCTAGTGGTTAAAGAGAGAGAGTTGTCATCGGAAAGCACTGGAAGAGATGTTGCGGCAGAAAGAGAAGTAGCCGCTTGGAGAAATGTTTTGTTGGGTCTTGAAAATGTGGGCAATTTATTGGAAGGAGATGCTAGGACCACTCTGAGAAATGTTTTGGAAGTTTTTGGAAATGCAGGCAATTTATTTGGAGGAGCTAGGAGAAGCGTTGAGAGAGATACTTTGCTTAGAAATATTGGTATATGGTTTCAGAAAATTGGAGAGGTACAGGCCAGGGCATTAGAACCAGCATCGGAACGGGAAGTACGCGATATGATGATGTCCGGTTGTGATACGGATGAAATCAAAGACAAGATTGCAGAACATCCAGAAATAAATGTAAACTGGAGAGATCGCAGCAACGGGAATCGTACTCTGCTGATGTATGCCACCGCTACAGGAAATGTAGAGTTTGTCCGAGTTATTCTCGCCTTACCGGACGTTGATTTATCTTTAGTCGATTCGGAAGGGCATAATGCATTTTTTTATGCCGAAGCCAATCGAAACCCAAAAATGATCGAGATACTCCAAGCAACAGAAGATCCTTCTCCAGAAATTGAGCAGTAAAACGTAACGCAAGGAGGATGTTGTGGGGTTTCCACCCCACGCCCCGCAAGGAAGCTGCTGTGGGGCTCCGCCCCTCTACCCCCTGCAAGGAATCGGAGATTCCTTGACCTCGTCTTTGCGGCCCAGTCCATGCGCGATGCGCATGGACACTGGGCCGCAAGGTCAAGATTTTTTCTTTTTTTAAGTTAAGTTAGCCCTCGTCGCGAAGCGCCGGGCAAGCTTTTGACCTTGCGGTTTAATCCAGTGGCGTTGCCACTGGATCAAACCGCAAAACCAGGTCCAGGAGGCGGTGCCTCCTGGTGGGAATTCTAAGGGCGCGCAACCCTTAGGAATTATTGGCAGCAAAGAGAAATAGATCATAGAAAATCTCACTTTTTCTCTTGACTGAAAAAATGAGATTACGATGGTACATGAAGCTTTTTGCGAGCGTAACTCAATTGGCAGAGTGCCACCTTGCCAAGGTGGATGTTGAGGGTTCGAACCCCTTCGCTCGCACCCCATTTTTGCTGAGGGCTGTTTAGTGCTTCTGTCTGGGATTTTTTTTCAAAGAAACTATGTCCGGCTAGACATTTTACTTAGTGGATTTGTTCGTTAAAAACCTATAAAACGAAAATCCTCCTAGTGCTATAGATAGCTTTATAGGATGTGCTACCGCAAGATTGCCCCCGACTTTTGCTGCTATTTTTGCGAGATCCCAAAAGCACTTTACTGCTATCGGAATTCCCGCTACTAGTATCCATTTGCTACCGTCACATATCTGATGCTTTGCTTTTCGTATCATTTTTCGCGGTATAGAGTTACCTTCAGGATCAAAAATGTATATCCTAATTTCCTCAAATAATCGAAGATCTATAAGGAAAATCTTCGCTTTTCTTAAGATATCATTACTAAGAAATCGTCCATTCTTAGCAAATAGGCAGCGGTCATCCTTGAACATAATACAATATGGTGTTTGAGAATTTTTCAATATCAGAACTTCCCCTGATTGCAGTTGTTCTAATAATCCAGATCGGACTTTTTCCTTCATTTGGGCTGCCGAGATCATAGATATAATCTCGAGTATTGCATCCGGATCAAGTTCTACCGCTTGAGAATCTGAGCTTTTTTCTGCAGCGATTTTGCAAGGATTCTCTACTAACCCGATATCACTCTTTGGATTCTTTCCTGCAGGAACTTCGTAAAGACTCCATGCCAAACTGGCATCATCAGCAAAACCACAAGGAGATGTTGCAATACCCAACCCTAGCAGCAATTCTATTCTTTTTAATTTATTCATAATTTTTCTATTGTTGCTACGATACATCTCAGTTATTTTCGACTCTGTCAAGACAAAAATAAAAAAACCAAAAATATTTTCTCGCAACAGACGGCAAAAGGAAAACCGTTTATGTTTTTAACGGACTACATTTTCGATGGTATCGCTTTAAAATTGCATTTATTACACGCTTCACATTGGGCGATGATATAATCAAGGGTAGGTTTAGTCTGATCCTCCAGCCATAGAATGCGCTCAATGAATGATTTTTTTAAAACCTCATATAATAAACAATCCTCCTGGATATCCTTTTCCGATACTAACATCAACTTTGCCATTATCTCCGTTCGCGCCTCAACAATTTCTTTTTTTAAATCTTTTCTATCACCATTCATGCCTTAAGCCTGGCTTTCTTGGGAATCTTGCCAATACGATTACGTACAGGAATGTGATTTTGATAAAACTTTAACATTGTAGGGCAATGCCTGCACTGCCTTCGTCCACCTCATTACTCAAGTAAATGGCAAGAAAAATAGTCCCTCCATGGATATCAAATGTTACCCATTCTGCTACCGTGCGATTAAAACAAGAGGTGTATCCAGAAAAACAAAGCTCCTGATTTTCCAGTTCCCAACGCAAACCATGCGTACTGATTTTTCCAGAAGGCATACCAAATAGCGATAATTTTGTCCCAATTGGAAGATTCGACGTCCAATAACTGCGTAGCGAAAGGCAGAGATTGGGGGTTGCGTAACCGATCGAATCCGTTTGCGCTAAAATACCCACATTATTTAAAATATGATCGACATAGCCCCCGCTAATACCCAAAATGATCGATGGTGATAGATGATTTTCTTGGATAAATTTTAGTGCTTTTTGAAAATCCGAAGACGATTGGTCTTTAATGACGATTTTTTTCGTTCGCTCTGCAATCGGCGCCCTTGCACTATCCCAATCACCAATAATAACATCTGCAATAATACCTCTCTGCGAAAGCAAATTTGATGCTCCGTCTGCAGCGATAATGGGTAAATCGAGATGCGAGAAAAAGTCGCCTTCTGGCAACGTCCCGCTTAGACAAAGGAGCGACCGATAAACTCCTAACGACGGCAATATGGCCAAAAATCTTTTATCTTCCTCAAGCACCTCATCGGTTCAGGCTAAATCTGAACGTTGAATTGCAAATCTTAATTTGGTCTTGCGGCCGAGCCCGGCGCAAACTGCGCCGGGCTCGGCCGCCAAAGGAGGTCAAGGAGTCTGCGACTCCTTGCGGGGTATGGGGTAGAACCCCATAAAAAACAGCCCCGCGGCTATGCCGCGAGGCGCCGGGGCAGACCTTGAAAGTAAATAAAAGACAGAGTCCCACAACAGTCTTCTGGCGGGAATCCGAGTGTGGAGTCCTCCGAGCGACCGAAGCTCTCTAGACTCTACAAATTTAAAGTTGACGGTAGTCATGGAGCTTTTAGAAAAATTATGTTGGTTTCCGTGAAAAGAGAGAGCATTTTAAAGTATATTTTTTATTGTACCGTGAGTCTGGTTGTGTTAGCGGCATTTATAGGGATTCGGCGTTATCCCTACTATCAACAAAATATTCCCCTGGGAGCTGTTGCGCCGAACGGGGAACATTGGTTTGGGACCGATCAATTGGGACGAGATTTATTTTCTCGGGTTATTTACGCCTGTTGTGTTTCCCTATCAGTTGGTTTTGTGACGACGCTATTGGCAGTTGGATTAGGTACTATTTACGGGATGATTTCGGGGTACTGCGGTGGTAAAATTGATTTAATACTGATGCGTATGGTGGATGTTTTATATCCCATTCCTTTGACGATCATCGTCATTTTGCTGATGATTATTTTCGGAAAACATATTTGTGTCCTATTTTTGGCAATTAGCATTGTGGAATGGATGACGACGGCACGGATTATTCGTGCGGAGGTACTGAAGATAAAGGAGAGTGGATATATTCAGGTCGCAAGGGGATTGGGGCAAAAGGAAGCGACGATTATATGGAAGCACATGTTACCCAATACCAAGGGAATAATCATCGTTTGTTTTATCATCACGCTACCGAGTGTGATCACATTGGAATCGTTTTTAAGTTTTTTAGGGATTGGCATACAACCGCCGAAAAGTTCACTGGGGATTTTAATAGCGGAGGGTGCAAAATTTATGACGACGTCGCCTTGGCAAGTCATTTTCCCGTCCGCAGTATTTGTCCTGATTATACTTGCGCTGACGATCTATGGCGATCGGTTAAAGAAATGAAACTCAAGGCCTCTTGATGAAGTACCTTTTAGTGTTTATTTGGCACTATTTATAAAAAGGAGATACCACACAGCGATACCGTTAGGTACCCGATGGTCCAATACAATTTCTTATTCATTATTTTCGTGGTTGTGAGGGATACCAAATAACTTTTACGGTTAACGGACGTTAATTATGAAAATCTCAAAGATGTTCCGGTTGAAATTCGTTAAGAAGGAAGTTGACAGGAAGATTTGGCCGATTAGGGTGCTAGGACTAGTTAGGGTTGGTAGCTCAATGGTCGAGCAGTGGCCTTTTAAGCCATTGGTTCTGGGTTCGAATCCCAGTCGACCCACCACCGCCGACTTAGCTCAGTTGGTAGAGCACCCGCCTTGTAAGCGGACGGTCGTCAGTTCAAGTCTGACAGTCGGCTCCGTTATTTGAGAGTGAATTGAGGTTGTTTGGGGAAGATTTTTAAGGGATTGGAAAATTCGCAAAAGATTTTGTAATTTTTTAGGAAATGTGAATTCCGATAAATTTTGCCGGGGTAGCTCAGCTGGTAGAGCAACGCATTCGTAATGCGTGGGTCGTGAGTTCGAATCTCATCCCCGGCTCCAGAGAGAAGGTTGATTGATGGAAAATATTTTCATATTTTTCAGATGATTCATTATTTTCGGATTGTTTATATGTTTCGTCCCCATTTAAACGATTCACTTAAATCGATGACCAAAAGCCTTTAACATCGCTTTGGCGTAGGATAGAGTTATAGCGTAGGATGGAACTAGAAACCACTTTATGGTACTCATTTTTCTTATTTTTACCGGGAGGTTAGCCATGTCACATATCAATTCGTGCTCAGAACCTTTACCGGCTTTATTATCGCGAGTATAGGGATTAATGGGTATGCCGTAAAGAGGTCCATCAAAGCTCAATTCAGGAGATACGAAATAGGCAGCAAGAACCCTATGGAAGGGTATTTTCATTTCGATGACATCATATTCCTTTGGGTTAGTATATTCCGATGCTGGTGCACCAAGGGCTGCGGAATCTGCAATACCGTGTTTCATCGTGCCTGTAAATATTTCACCTTCATTTATTTTTGCGTATTCGGGGTAGAATTTAATGAGATCTTCCCGTTTCATTCCGCGCTGTAAACTACAAGTATTGTTTTTATGATTAATTTTTCCGGGGATTTTTGCTTTATTCAGTGCTATGGCTGTAAAAGCTTTATACATGGCAACGGATTGCGCATACTTTTCTTTTTTAATCTTTGAAATTGAAATTGATCCCCCATCATTGGCTTCTTTTTTTACATTTTTAATTACTTCTTTTATATGTCGAAGTTCCAAGTCACTTAAATTATGTCCACTCCAGAAATAGATTTTTTCAAAATCAGCACTTTCTTCACGTTGTGTAAATAAAAAATATTTCATAGTAAGGGATTGTTCGCTCCAAGAGCTTTGTTGCTGAGCTTTAAGATATCGATTAATAATATCATAATCGGCGCCATTATTTTTCATTATTTGGCTTAATTTATCGGTAACTTCTTTTCTCATCGCGATGCATTCTGGATCATAAACCACGTCGCTGACGCTACTGATGTCTTCGGGTAAAAGTTCTTCTATGCCATTTTTGTAAAGGGTAAGCATTGCCACAAAAACTCTATCGACGAACTCTCTCTTATAACCATCCGCTAACATATTTCTTTTGTATTGACGGGCAAATTTAACCTGTTGTTTCCACGTAACAAAATCACTAATAAAGCTTCTGGCCTCTCTCCTATAACCACTCCTTAGCATACTTTCTGCGTATCGATTGGCAAAGTTAGTCCATCGTTGCCACTCGACAAAATCATTACTAAAGTCTCTGACAGCCGAGAAAAGGGTTAAAGAAAACGAAAAAGGTCCTCCCAACACTGAGAGAAGCAACAATAGGCGTAAAAAAATAATTTATTCATAATGGATATAACTATAATACTTTTTACTTAAAAGTAAATTATTTTTTTATTATTTTCGTAAAAAAATAAAAAAAGACATATTTCAATTGGAGTCATTGCCTGAGATTTGATGGTTTTTCTGCGAAATAATATTCTTGAAAAGAAATGAATTTCTGACAGTAAAAATCAATTTTACATGAATTGAATTCGAAACAGAAATATTTTCCGTAATATTTGTATTTTTTAAAATTATTTACTTGCTTTCTTTTATAAGTGCTTCCTATTGGAAGCACTATGTATAAGACAAATCACACAAAAAAGTTAAGGGTAATGCTATTATCCAGTATATTTTACGTTAACTGCTACGGTGCTGCTCCGGCATCTATAGAAGTTTCTGAAGAGACGGTGGGGGCATGTTCGTCCACAGGCTCCCTTAGAACGCTATTCGATGAAGAAGTCTACACTTGTACTAGTAAAGTTTTTGGAGACGGTAGATTGATCTACATCAGTCGAGGGAATAGTGGGAAACTTTCAGCAGACGCGGCTTCAACATCCTCTAAAGAGGAGGCGGGATCACATTCGCCCACAGACTCTCCTGAAACGCCATTAGATGATTTTTGGGAAAATGATCAATGTAGCCCCATCAGTCCAGAGGATATGGAAAGACTTTTAGCAGAAGCTGCTTTAATATCCTCTGAAGAGGAGGCGAGATTGCGTTCGTCCATACCCTCCATTGGAACGCTATTCGGCGAGGACGTCTACCTTTATAATAACGAAATTTTGGGAGATGACAGATTTGCTCCTATCAGTCTAGAGGATAGGGAGAGATTTTGGACGGAAAAATGTCGACTGTACGCTTCCGATGCTCGTGCTGGAGAATTTAGACAGGCATTTGAGGAAGTTTGTGATAATCCGGTTGGGTGCCGACTCATTAAAGAAATCATGGCGTTTTTAGGTATGCCATTTTTTAGAAATATAAAAATAGATTTCTGCTATGACGTGAAAGATGACACATGCATTCTCGGTCCATTGGATGAAGTAGGAGAAGGGAGTCTTCGAGCCCAATTTAAGAAAGCTTGGCATAGGGGGACTGCAAATGAAATACGAAAATATGGATTTCAACAACTGAGCCAATTGTTCGAAGAGAATCCTGAGAAATGTTGCCCATTGCCTGCTATCTGGACTGACATGGATTGTGCAAATGTCATCCCAGCCAATGAACCATCAGAATGCCCAATTGCCAAATTTGTAGTATCTCTAATACCACAGCGTCCATTTCCCTTGCAAGGTTTAGCAGCTATAAATCCAGATGGAACGTTACAACTTGGCTATAAATGGCCGTCTTTGGATGAAAAGTTATTTCATGAATTAAACCATGTGCGGGAATTTTTGACATACATCCATAAGTTATTAGATCCATCTGCCGGTGTAAATTATGGATGGAATATGTACAATAGATCCATTTTATCTGCAGTATATATGGCAGAAAATACTTTGCGTGGTAAAGAATTGCTTGACGAGAATTTACAGAGCCTTGAAATGGAAGTCTGTGTTTGCAAAGAAATATTTGAATGTCCCACACTAAAAAACATAGATAAAAAATTTCCTTTTGATCTCACAGCTAACCCAACGCTTGCCTATTTGTTTCATTATTCTGACATAGAAATTCATTGCATGTTAGGATTAATGTCGTCCGATGGCAAAATTGTCTGGGATCCGATTAACGAAGCAAGTTATGTATACGAACAAGCAAAAACACAAGGAAAACCCTATTATTTTACACCAACTCATTGTTTTATTTTAGAAGGTATTGACGGCTTTACTGCAACCGCCGAAGGATACCCTCTAATCGGGAATTTTAGGCATATGGCACTGAGTGAGATCTGGCTATTTCTTCGCAGAATAATGCCACCTTTGCCGTTAAAAGAGGAATATCCACCTTCATCATAAAGAAAAAATGAATTTTTGACAGTAAGAATCAATTTTATATGAATCGATCGAGTTTGAAGCAGTTTTCTGAAATATTTGCTTGTTTTTTTCAAAAATGCTTTCTACCGAGAGTGTTTATGGAGCAATGGAAAAAGGATGTTGGATATCTCTTACTTACCAAGCTGAATTGGGATGAAAGAGAAGGTGCTTTCCGATTTCCATAGCCTTGATTAATGCTATCCTTAATCGGCAGTTGTGGGTTTCATATTTTACAACTGAAACTCAGACAGAAAAAGAATTTCTTGTGTTCCATAGCGAATAAATCGATCTTGGGATATGCCTGTCTCTTTTCCAAATAATGCCTATACCGATTGGATAAAATTTAAAACTAATCATATTTTTAATTTTAAATTGTAAAAATCTTTCATAAAATTCATCCGCAAAACAATGTTGACGCAAAAACAGGAAACAGGAAATGAGGGCGAAAAATTAGCCGTAAATTTTCTAAGAAAAAGGAAAAAATATAAAATTATTGAGAAAAATTGGCGCCATAAAAATGGCGAAATCGATATCATTGCCCAAGATAGTACGGTTACCGTATTCGTTGAAGTGCGTACGCGACAGAAAAGTGCCCTCGTTTCCGGCTATTTTTCCATTACAAAAAAGAAAAAATCTGCCCTCAAACCCGTCCTTGAGGCGTATATCAATCGGAATTATTTGCAATATTTTCGCTTTGACGTCATCGAAATTGTCCGCGATCGGGAAAATGTTGAAATTTTTCATTACGAAAATGTGCCATTTTTTTAACGTTGACGGATGATAAAATGCGTTTACAGCCCCAATCTTTGTTCTATTTTTCTGACATGGCACACCTAATCAATGTATTGGTTGAGGCTTTAGAAAGTCTCAAAAAGCAAGGGCAAAAGGTGATTTCTATCGATACTGACAACTTCACCTTTTTAGAGAAAGGTCCGATTGCTCCCCCACAAATCACGCAACACTCTCCTCAAAATCAAATACGGCATCCATTGCCTGAAATAAGCCATAATGAAAAATTGCAAACCACCAGGACGATACCTAAATCAGTGCAAACTTTCACGAGTAAACGGGAACATTGGGAGAATTTACGTGAGCGTGTTTTGGGTAATGAAGATCTGAAAAAACACGTTCGTCCCGGAAAAAATCTAGTCTTTGGTGTTGGCAATTTGGATGCAGAAATTTTCTTTTGCGGCGAAGCTCCAGGTGCTGATGAAGAAATTCAGGGCATTCCCTTTGTTGGCCGAGCTGGGCAACTGCTGACAAAAATCATTACGGCCATGGGCCTATCACGGGAAGAGGTTTACATTGGCAATATCATGAACTGGCGCCCTGAAATGGATGGCGAAACGGGTAATCGCCCCCCGACTCAAGAAGAAATGCAATTTTGTTTGCCCTACCTCATTGAACAGGTCGAAATCGTCCAACCGAAAGTTATCGTAGCACTCGGAGCAACGGCCGTCAGCGGTTTACTGGGAGCCGATAAAAGTCGAAGAATGTCAGCCGTACGCGGTCGATGGCATGAGTTTTGTGGCATTCCCCTGATGATTACCTTCCATCCCTCCTACCTCCTACGCAACGGAACAAATACGATGAAACGCATAGTCTGGGAAGATATACTGCAAGTAATGGAAAGAGTAGGCTTACCCATTTCGGTAAAGCAGAGACAATATTTTCTAGAAAAATAGAAACTATTTGTAAAACAACTTGACAATGCGGAAAAAGCTTCCAAGGCTAAGAGATAGAGGGCGGAAGCAGTCGACATATCGAAATTTTCGATAACAATCCATAATTTCCATAAAAAATCGTCCCCCGTTGAAAAACATTTTTCCACCTGTCGTTCTCGTCGAAGTATAGCAAGCTAAAATGCACTTTCATTTTCACCGCATTACCACACGCGATTCGAATTTTATAATTTCATTTTATTTAATCCGATTAAAAAAGTTTGACTCGTTTCTAAAATGTGCTAGCAACGTTTGCGTTTATACTGAGATGATTTTAGAATGGATCAAAACGATTGTTATATTACCACTTAATGTCCTGGTAACGATTCCCGCGTTTGTACTCTACCTAACGGATTATACCTGGAGACCTAATCACTTTTCTTTAATGATCTTGGGTAGTATTCTCCTCTTCCTGGGATTGTCACTGGCAATCTGGACCATGTGGCTCTTCGCCAATAAAGGTAAAGGTACGGCCGCTCCATGGAATCCTCCTAAAAAACTGGTCGTGGAAGGTCCTTACGCTTACGTCCGTAATCCAATGATCACAAGCGTATTTATAATGCAAATCGCAGAAGCCTTACTTTTCAATTCATGCCTCGTTTTCGGATTGTTTGGTCTGTTTTTGCTCGGCAATATGCTCTACTTCCCACTTTTCGAAGAAAAAGATCTGGAAAAGCGCTTCGGCGAAGACTACCATACCTACAAACGCAACGTTCCCCGATGGATTCCACGCCTTACTCCCTGGAATTTGCGCTAAGGACTGCGCGCCCTTAGGATCCCCGCCAGGGGATCCATCCCCTGGACCTGGATTTGCGGTTTGATCCAATGGCGATGCCACTGGATCAAACCGCAAAGGGGCCAAGAGGCCTGCCCCGCGGCTGCGCCGCGGGGGGAATTTTTGACCTTGCGGGCAAGCCATGCGCAAACTGCGCATGGCTTGCCCGCTGAAAGAGGTCAAGGAGTCTATGACTCCTTGCGGGGTATGGGGCAGAGCCCCATAGGAAACGCCTTTTGGCAAATAGATTGCCTTGACAAAATTGACGGAGTTTTGATTTTTAAAGGTATTGTTTAAGTGGTGGAATTGGTAGACACGCTGTCTTCAGGCGGCAGTGCCGAGAGGCATAGGGGTTCGAGTCCCCTCTTAAACACACTTTAGACGAGAGTATGGAAGAGTCCAATGAGAGTTTAGATGATGCGTTCAAATCGGCCGATTTCAGCGATAAGGTATGGATGTTTTTCACGCGGTATGCACGCCCCATAAGATCGGCGGGGGTGGTAATTTGTCTTATTTCATGTCTTGTGCTCATCATTATGGTTGGGCGAAGTATGTGCAAAAAGTCCATGAAGGCGGCTTATTGGGAAGCGATCCGGACGAATACGCGGGAACGTTTCGCGCGAAAATATATTTCCAATCCACTGGGTGGAACCATTTTTCTGGAGCTCGGCGACGAAGCCTATCAAAAAAAGGAATATCAACAGGCTGCAGATTATTACCATCACGCGCGTATTAGTTTAGGCGGCAACATTTTAGGGGGGCGTGCGGCGATTGGCGAAGGTGTCGCACTCATAAAGTCGGGACTTCGGGCGGATGGAGAAGGCCTTTTGGCCGCGGTCAGGGATGAAAAATCCTATCCTGCGTCGATTCGAGGGCAGGGAGGATATCTTTTAGCCCATAGCCTATACGGTTCTGGAGAATTCGACAAGGCCAAGAATATGCTCAATCAGCTCATCAATGGCAATTTTTCCGATTCATGGAAAACTGAGGGAAAGACGTTACTCCAAGAGATAGAGGCTGCACAATGAGCATAAAGCTGATCTATGCTTCACCGGAAACGGATGCCGACTTGCTCCATTGGGGTGGCGTATTCACCTGCGATCCTTTTCTAGCCTTCGCGGTTGAAGGGCAACGTTATGCGGTTTCGAATAGCTTAGAAATCGACGAAATGCGACGCAATTCCAAGTTCGATAAGATTTTTTTGCCACAGGACTTAACGGATCAGGAAAATCCAGAGATTATCGATCTTATTCGATGCGTTTGCGAAAAATTTCCAGAAAACGATCTCGTTTTGCCAAAAAATTTTCCAGCGTATTTGATCTTGAAACTACAGCAGTTGGGCATTAAATTTTCTGTAATAGAGGACGATTTTTTGCCCGAGCGTTCCATAAAATCTCCCAAGGAAATCGACCGAATTAGAAAGGCCTGTGCTGCGAATTCGGATGCCTTTGCTCGGGTGCGTTCGATTTTAGAGAAGGCGGAAATTCGTGACCAATTGTTGTACTACGAAGGTGAGGTGGTCACCTCGGAATCGATGCGTACGGAAATTGCTAGGGTGTGTTTTGAGCGGGGTACCATCGCCAAAGAAACGATCGTCGCCTGCGGTAAGGATGCCGCATTTCCACACAATCGCGGGGAAGGTCCGCTCAAAGCCAATGAATTTATAGTGGTCGACATTTTTCCACGCTTGGTTGAAAGTGGTTATTACGGCGACATGACGCGCACGTTTTTTAAAGGTCAGCCTTCGGAAACACAAATAAAAATATACAACGCCGTCAAAACGGTCCAAAACCGAGCAATTTCTGAGATCCATGGGGGGAAGAATGCCAAAGAAATTCACGAAGATAATGTGAAAATGTTCACAGAATTGGGCTATTCTTCGACCGATTCGACGGGGTTTTTCCACGGTACAGGCCATGGCGTTGGATTGGAGTTGCATGAAAATCCATCCATTGGAAAGCGGGATCACCACTTACAAATCGGCGAAGTGGTAACCGTAGAGCCGGGGCTCTATTACCCCGAAATCGGTGGAGTTCGCATCGAAGATGTTGTTGCCGTTACTGAAAATGGCGCGGAGTTGTTATCAAATTTTTCCTACGAATGGGTAGTATAATGAAAAAAGATAAAGTTAAGGAAACGGCAAAATATTTGCTAGGTATTGCGAAAAGGATTGAGAATTATCGCAAAGATATTTTGTCAAAGGAACAGTTGGATATTCTGTCAAAGGCACGCATAGGGATTAATGATGCCCTAACATTGCCGCAGGCTGAAGCCTATAAAAGTTTCGATGCCGTCGATCAATCATTGAAATCGATTGGCGGCGATATTTATCCGATGACAGGCCTCACCGAAAATGCAGAAGTTTTTTTATTTGCGGCAATATTGGCACTTTCTGTCCGAACTTTCTTTTTTCAACCCTTCCGCATCCCAACGAATTCCATGTGGCCGACCTACGCCGGTATGACCTTTGAGCTCGTCGAAGGTCGTAAAAGTATTTTTGAAAAGTTGAAGCGTTGGACGTTTTTTGGAGCGTCAAATTTCAACATACAAGCTCCAGATACGGGCAATCTTCAGATTCCTATCATGACCGCTGAGGATAAAGTCGGACCCTATGGAGGTATTCTCTATTATAAAGTTATTGATACGCGAAAGTTCTGGCTGTTTCCGACGAAGGAACGGGAATACACCTTCGTCGTCGGCGAACGCCATGTGACATTGCGCGTACCGTTGGAGTTTTGTTTCGATGACGTCGTTTTGGAAACGCTATTTCCTAAGGCAAAATCCTGGAAAGAAGTATTGGATCATCGGCCTGCCCGATGCTTTAAACGACTTAAACTCAATAAGGATGGCCACGAAGATAAGGCCCATTATTTCGATACGGGTGTTCAAAAATCTATCGGCGAAGATATCTTTAACTTCGATATCTTATCGGGTGATATGTTGTTCGTCGATCGGATGAGCTACCATTTTTCTTTACCTAAGGTGGGTGATCCCTTCGTCTTCCGTACGCGTACGATCGAGGGTCTCCGCTACGATGATAAATATTTTATTAAACGCCTCGTGGGACTACCGGGCGATATCCTCCAGGTCGAGGGTACTACACTTTACCGAAATGGTACCCCCATCGAAGGCGCCGAAGCCTTCGAGCGGAATCGCAAACAAATTGACCAATATCCCGGCTATACCAATACGGGACTCCTGGAGGAGGGTTATGAAGTCGAAATCCCCGCTAATCATTACTTTGCTATGGGAGATAATTCACCTCATAGCTACGATAGTCGCAGCTGGGGCTTCGTACCAAACCGGGAAGTTGTCGGAAAAGCTATCTTTATTTTGTATCCCTTTACCCGTCGTTGGGGATGTACCAAGTAATGTTTCAAAATGCGTTGGTGCTGCGAATGTCAGTACGATGGAACAGATTTTGATGGCTGGCAAAGTCAACCGAGCGGAAATACGATTCAAGATTTCATCGAAAAACGTCTGGCGGTTATTTTTGGAGAAAAGGTCCGTATCCATGGCAGCGGACGAACGGATGCCGGTGTCCATGCGCGGGGCCAGGTTTTTCACTTCGATGGCGATTGGTTCCATGGTCCCGAAAAATTACTCCGAGCCTTCCGTTCCGGATTGCCTTCGGGAATTCAAATAACAAATGTTCAGGAAATCAACGAAATCTTCCATGCACGCTATTCCGTAAAAAAAAAGCGCTACATCTACCAATTTTACTTGGGCTACGCTTCGCCATTTGAGCGGCGCTACAAGTGGTCCATCGGCGAAAAAAACATAGACCTCAAAAAAATGAATGATTTGGCTAATCACCTTCTGGGAGAACACGATTTTTCCGCATTTGGAGCCCTCCTTAACAATGGTTCCCAGGATAATCCTGTAAAAAAATTATATCAACTCTCTTTCTTTCTAAAAGATCGGAATTTACTACTCCAAACGGAAAGTAATGGCTATTTGTATAAAATGGTGCGTACCTTAGCCGCAACCCTCTTGGATGTCGGGCTCAAACGAATAACTACGAACTACGTCCTGGATTGCTTCCACCAAAAGATCCGTCACGAAAAAATTGTTACAGCTCCTCCTCAAGGATTATTTTTGGATAGAGTCTTCTATTAGACTATTATCTCAAGCAAAGAATGTTTCGAAATTTTCATACTTCATTTTTGAACAGGGCTGCGCCTCCACCCTCACGCCTCTAGCCTTGTTTGGAGATTTAAACCTGTCAAGTATTTTTATCAGTCCTAAAAGTTTGAAACTTCTCGCAAAATGTTTTGCGATGAATGGGCGACAAACCGTAGCGTCCAATCGCAGCAATATGTGCAGCAGTTCCATAACCCTTATGTTTTTCAAACCCATATTGCGGATATTTTTTCCCAAAGGAATCCATGATGCGATCCCGAGTAACCTTAGCAATAATCGATGCCATCGCGATACAAAAACTTTTACTGTCTCCCTTAACAATTCCAAAATGCTGAAATTGCAAGTGTTTCAGCGGATTTCCATCGATAAGTACCTTGGTTCCCGGAGAAATGAGTCGCGCAATAACGTCACCCATCGCAACTGTCGTCGCTTCGAGAATGTTAATTTTATCAATCATTTCATGTCCACGCGAAGCAATTGTAAATCGAATAAATCCCTGTTTCCGCAGTTCAAACAAATAGCGAAAGAGCGCCTCACGTTTTGCCGAAGATAATTTTTTAGAATCATCAACCCGGGATAATCGAGGAAAATTTGCAATTTGCTGCAAAAAATCATAACTAATCCTAGTTCCGCAAACAATCACTGGCCCCGCCAATGGTCCACGACCCGCCTCATCTATACCTATTAAATGGGTACCATCGGCTAATATCTTTCGATCAAAGACAATGCGCTCGTTCATAAAACCTTCACAGCCCATCGAAAAATAAAAACTTATCAATCCATTAATGAAATAAGGAAGCCACTTATGGGGCTCTGCCCCATACCCCACAAGGAGTCGTACACTCCTTGACCTCTTTTCGCGGCCGAGCCCCCCGCGGCTACGCCGCGGGGGCTAAAAATTGATTTAGCGGTTTGATCCAGTGGCAATGCCCCTGGATCAAACCGCTAACCCAGGTCCAGGGGATGGCATCCCCTGGTCAGGGGTTACAATGGGAAGAATTCCCCTTGCAAAACCACAAAAAAAATAGTTGAATTTTTATTAATATTTTTTACGATTAAGTGAAATTGGAATATCATGGAAATTCAGGATACATTGGGATACAATCGTGAAAATGAAAGTGCGATATTGAGTGATAAAGCTTTGCAGGAATACGTCAATTTGCGATTGATATCATTGGGATTAAACGGATGTAAAAAAGATCTCCCGATCACGAAAATTGCGGAACCTTTGCTAGCTTTAACCAATGATTTACGTCATTTATTACTCGACTACAACTGTCCAGCCGACCAACGAATTATTGATTTTTGCGAACGTTATTTTGAAGATTTATCGGCCAATGAGAAGCACAATTGGATACCTCGCCACACATTTCTTTCCGATCGCCATGGTGTATCGCGGATGTTATCACTTCCCACCGATGCCGATGAATTTCATTCGGAACACATCGACAGCTATCGCATTTACCAGGGAATTTTGCATAATCCGAAGATTGATAAGCGGACCACCAAGGGAGTTTTTCACATTGTCGAAGGCGAATGGGCGGTACCGGTGGACAAAATCGAAGTTCCGAAGTTAACTTTTGTACGCTTACTCGCGCACGCCTGTCGTCCTCCTAAAAATATTTTGGAACTTCCATTTACTGCAACACAGCGCAAGAAGGCTTACACCTTTGTTTCGGGTTATTTGAAGCCGATCATATGTCCTGCCGTTGAAGGTTATTGTCGGGAAAGGCGTATGGAAATTCGATTTTTCGTACCTGGATCGCTGGTTAATTTTTTAGACATGGCGGAGAGTATTTTTGGCAATGCCGGATCACCGATGTCTCCGAGAAACGATCCCGCAATGGATCCGGAAACCTGGACCGGTCATACGGGTTGTATCATCGTCGCCCCTCATCTGACTAAACTGACAAAGAAAGAACTCGGGTTACCCTACATTTCCGAGGCGACGGAACGGCAGAAAAATGAAAAGATGTGCTGGGAAAAGGATGATGAACTGTACCACGATGGACAGCCTTTCAAAGTCATGGTACGGGATAAAAGTGGTGTCATTATTTCGATTATCGCGGATAGTTACAATGGTTACGGTAAAAAAGAAATTAAAACGCAAATGAGCTATTCGGCTAATTTATTCGGACTCTGCGAAGAGGAACATTCTGGCGGTTCCTTAGCAAACCCACGCTACGATTTAGGCGACGACTTCAGGATGGATTACATCGAAAAATCTCAGCAACCCCTAGCTTTTTTGGCCAAACATTATAGCCAACAAATTGATTTTCGAAAGGAGGGGTATGGCATTGATCGGAAATTTCCAGATGTCATTTACGTTCCGGAAGACGCGCATTTTTCGAAGATCGATCAGACCATTAACTGGCAATATTGTGGAAAAGAAGGACAACTGCGAATCATTCCCAATTGGACTTATATCTTACCCAACGGATACCAGGTCGAATTAAAGAAAGATCCTCGATCACAGCAATGGCAACTGATCGGTACCGTTGGCGAAGGTCTTTTTTGCCATAAACCGTCGACGGTTTCCGGTGGTGGCAAATCTGAAATTTCTAAGTCCATAGAGGATAATATTTCGACGGGTAGCTCCGTTGTCCACGATTTCGAAAAAGATTGCCTAGAGGTGGATAAAATTTTACAAATGAACTTCGACCACCGCTATAAAGATCCTGACTCAAAAAATCTTCCGATTCTCGACCGCAAGCGTACGCTAGGTTCCGTTATCCAGATGTTTCAACAGAGCGATGATCATACCGACGCTTACAACGCTTGGCTGCAAACAGTTCCTTCCAACGTCAAAGAATTGATCTATATACTCAAATTGCATTACCGCGAAGGTTGGGGTAAGAATTGGAAAAAACATTTTTCCGTAGATCTCGTCAACGGAGTAACGGGCCACGAATTGAAGTACCTAAACCAAAAAATCGTAGCCCATTACCTGCGCATCGGTCTGCGTTCAGACCACTCCTGGAATATGTTTTCCCTGCGCGAGGACTTTTATGCGTCACGAAAAATTTCCATGGAAGACGATATTACGGCGAGCGTAACCGTTCCTATAAAACATTTAAAACAACTAAAAAAGTCCTACGATTCGGTAAAGTTTGTGGAAAATTGCGAATATCGGCTTTATCAACGCCCCGACGATGCCATTGAACCGGGATATGACCACGAAGCGGAATCCGATATAACTTTGCCCGATTCCTTTATCTGCAATTACCAGCCGCTGACGAAGGCCGATGTCCAGCGAATCGTCGACGATAGCATAAAATTTTCAAGGTATACGCCCGTCATGCAGGAATTTTTATTGAAATTTTTACACGACAAATGCGCACCCACGTACGTCGTTTGCCCCTCCCACCAACGAATTATGTCGAACGGCAAGTTGAGTAGCAATATGCGTTATTTGCAGGCGCGAAAGGATATCACCCAACGGCGTTTTATGCACATTACGGAAATGGGAATGCGCCTTGCCCGCGGAATCCAACCAATCAATCCGCTGTACTACGCCGTAGACGCGGTCATCGCCGGCCGTCGAAATAATGCGCCGGAAGAGGGGATCAAACCCCTATCGGTTCACAATCCCTTGCACTATTTTGAATGGCCCGAGCTGTTTATGGAGTTCGCTTCCAATATGACTGGGAAATCACCATCGACGACGGGTGCCGGTCTGGAAGGCGTTATGACAAAGGCTCCCTTCAACGCATTAACCCAGATCATCGATTTGAATAACGCATTTCTGAGTTTCGTCGTCAGTGGGTACCAGGGCTTCATTTCTTCAGCGGGTATGATTGGGCCGCATATCAAGGTGGGCCACGATATCTCTTACCTCATTCCCGAAATCTTTAGCCGCATGAAACCGGAGGAACGGGAGCCAAAATTTCTAATCGAGAATGGTTATCTGGAAAAATGTCAGGATTTTAATTACAAAGGCCAAAAAGTAGAAGCAAGCCGATTGGGTTATCGCATTAATCGAAAATTTACAACAACATTCTTTGGACGCATCTTAACTTCACCGGAAACGGTCTTCCCCGACGAAATGCTCCAACCGGAAAAACAAAGTATGGAAATTTTTGCAGACAGTATGACAAATATTGTAGATGCACACCGTCGGGCAGCATTGCGATTCTTCGAAGATCAAACCATAGATGGCGCTTGTTTGCCAATGAAAGCCCTACTGTATATCATGGCCCACGGCGATTACGAAGGCATGAAACTTGACTCACCAGAATTTCGCCAGCTATTCGATCGGAAAACAATCTTGGAAAGCGATTGGTATCGGGAACGTTTGAGCGTATGCCAAAAAATTCATGTCCACCACCTGCGCCGCTGCGTACGCCATATGAAAGAATTCGCAAAAAAAGAATCCAACCGAGAACATGTCTACTCCATGCACATTCGCCGGCGCATCTTGGATTGCCAAGTACGCTTGAAATATATCAGCTCCGATGCTTACCTGCATGATTTACATGGAACCATTGGCGCTGATCCCATGGTAGTATGAGGGATAATCGGAGGGCACTGCCCTCTGGATTCCCACAAGGAGGCTTAGCCCCTTGACCTCTTCTTACGGTCGAGCCTTGCGTAAATTGCGCAGGGCTCAGCCGTAAGGTCAAATTAGCCCCCCGCGGCGTAGCCGCGGGGGCTAAAAAGTTTTCTCTTTTTTGACCTTAGCGGTTTGATCCAGTGGCGATGCCACCGGATCAATCCGCAAACCCAGGTCCAGGGGATGGATCCCCTGGCAAGGATTCTAAGGGCGCGGAGCCCTTAATGGTGTCACAAATAATTTATTGACGAAAAATGCGATAAAAAATCCCACAATAACATCTCGCCAGTGGTGATACTGGCCATAGATGCGGCTATAGGCAGCTAAACCGGCAAACACAAGTGTTGGAATTCCCCATTTCCAGCCATAGCGCTTGGACAAAAAAAGTGCACCTTGGAACGAGCAGGAAGTATGTCCTGAGGGAAAAGATTTTGTTCCTCCGGAGGGCCGAATACCGATTTCCATGTGATAGGTTGCCCATTTTATGGCATGAGTGATCAAGGCCGTCACCAAACCGGTATACAAAAATTGTTTAATTCCCGCTGTATCTTTTCTGATCAGGCTAATGTAACAGCCAACACACGGGATAACAATCTGCAAAAGATTCCCGATTATTACAAACATTTCTCTTTCATGCCAGGCGCCGTTAATAAGTGCCAAAAGAAAAATTAAACAAAACAACAATAAGCCCAACAAAACCCTATACACAATGACCTTCATGCTTTGAGAAAAACACCGATGATAAAGAGCGCGTCAAGCACAAAATGGCGGGATGGACGGGACTCGAACCCGCGACCTCCTGCGTGACAGGCAGGCGCTCTAACCAATTGAGCTACCACCCCCGGTGGATCGCAATCTAGGGGGCTGAGTATCTCTGTCAAGCTTTGACTTAAAAATCCCATGGAATATACTGATACTGAGCTCAAAAATTTCTGTATATCGGTTTTTATTCGTGAAAAATTAAACAAAAACAACAAAACCCTCAAAAGTTATTGCCTAATCAAAGGAACCTCCCTAATGATTTATCCATGGTAAAGTGTATTCCTCCTCTATTTTTCTTATTCTACGGTGTGACCATTAGTTTTTTGCTGTTATGGAACGTAAGTCCCATGATTACGCTTATCATATCGGTATTATTTTTATGGAAATTTTATTATTTTCACCGGAAATGCCTGAGAAGATTTGTAGTGCAAGTGGATACGCTTTGTGAAATTGCTCAAGCGCGGGGGATTTTTATGAACGTAGCTTCCCACGAGTTACGCAATCCGATGGCAACCATTTATTCCTCCGTTGATCTTTTAGAAAATTATCCTCAGAGTCTTAACGATAAGGAAAAAGCTCGTCTTTTCGAAAACATCCGAAAAAACATCCGCCGTATGACAAAAATGATGGATGACATTGTTACCATAGGTAGGTTACAACACAAACAAATTTTTTGTCATCCTGAAGAAATTGACGTTTTATCGTTATGTACGACAATTTGTGAAACATTGGAACCGGAAAAGCAACGCATTGAAATAATAATGGATGCACAGTTACCGGAAACGCTTAGGGTAGATCCATCGCTTATCGATCTTATACTGAGTAATCTTTTGAGCAATGCATTGAAGTATTCCGATCAATCGGTTAAACTTTATATAAAATTTAGGAATAATTTTTTGATTTTCGACGTCGTAGACCGAGGTATTGGAATTCCCATGGATGAGATCAAAAAATTGTCACAATTATTCGGTCGTTGTTCCAACACGGGGACACGAAAAGGGATTGGTGTTGGTATGTTTTTGGTATCGCACTGTGTAAAATTACATCGAGGGAAACTGCAGATACATTCCCAAACGAGCCAGGGAACCCATTTCAGAGTAACTCTTCCCCTATCCTAATGGCTAAAATACTGCTCATTGAAGATGATTTTTCGTTCCAATTTACCCTCAAAAAGTTACTGGAATGTTTTGGATATACGGTAATTGTTGCCGACAACGGCAATGATGGTCTTACGCAACACTGGAAAAATTCATCGATAGATATTATTATTTGCGATGTCGATATGCCTTTACTCGACGGGTTTCAGTTTTTACAGCACTTACAACAAAGCGGTAAAAAGCTTCCTGCATTTGCTTTTATTTCGGCCTATCTTGACGAAGCAATCATTCAGAAGATGGATTCTTTAGGGGCCGATTGCGTCATAAAGAAACCTGTGGATCAGGAAATTTTAAAAATAATTCTCTTTGCGCTTCGCATGAAACGTCAAGCGAGATTGAGGCACATTCGTCCCTCCTCCAGAATTGATAATCCTACGGCAGAGCCCCATATTAAGCAAGGCAAGGGGAATTCTTCCCCTGGTAACCCTTGACCAGGGGATCCCATCCCCTAGACCAGGTTTTGCGGTTTGATACAAATGCAACGCCACAGGGACCAACCGCAATGGCAAAAATTATCCCCGCCCCTCGCC
>JAIRLD010000014.1 GCA_031259665.1 Puniceicoccales bacterium
CAGGTTCATAATGGAAAATCATTTGTTGACGTTTACATAACAGAAAATATGGTCGGGCATAAGTTGGGAGAATTTTCTCCAACTCGTACATTTAAAAGTCATAATCCTCATACGCAGAAGTAAAATGGAAGTTAGAGCTTTATCAAAATATGTTCACATGTCCGATAAGAAGGTACGGGATATCACGCGTGTTATTGCGGGTAAGAATGCAAACGAAGCGGTTCAGCTGCTGAGATTTATACCGCGAAAGTCGGCGCGTTTCGTTGAAAAAACTTTATCGAGTGCGATTGCGAATGCGGTTTGTCGAGGGATTCGTGCTGAGGTTTTGACGATAAAGGAGGCGGTGACTGAGCAGGGTGTTGCGTTTAAGCGTTTTATGCCGGCGTCGCGCGGTTCGGCTCATCCGATAAAAAAGCGTACGAGTCATATAAAAATAGTATTAACCGATCATTTAGGATAAATTATGGGACAAAAGGTAAATCCTATAGGGCTGCGTTTGAGTGTTCGTCGGAATTGGAGTTCCCGATGGTATGCGACCAAAAAGAATTATCCCTTGTTTTTGAAAGAGGACTATGATATACGTTCTTTTTTGAGGAAACGGTTGTCTTTTGCATCTTTTTCTGAGGTTTTCATTGAGCGGGCGGGCGAACGCGTACGCGTTAAGATTTTTACACCTCGTCCGGGAGTCATTATTGGTCGTAAGGGGCAAGATCTGGAAATTTTATGTAATGATTTGAAAAAGTTGATAGGTCGCGAGGTTCTGGTAGATATTCAGGAGATTCGTAAGCCGGATTTGGTGGCGCAATTAATTTCGGAGAATATTTCTTTACAATTGGAACGTCGTATTTCTTTTCGTCGGGCGATGAAGAAGGCGATTCAATCGGCGATAAGTTTAGGGGCAGACGGCATAAAGGTTCAATGTGCGGGGCGTTTAGGTGGAGCGGAGATTGCTCGTTCGGAGTCGCAGCGTGCCGGTCGCGTTCCCTTGCATACTTTGAAGGAGAATATCGACTATGGTTTTTCCGAGGCCAATACGGTTTACGGGAAAATTGGTGTAAAATGCTGGGTTTGTCGACAGGACAGTATCAAAGTTTAGGAAAGGAATGAGGTTATGAGTAAGTTATCGCCGGCGCGGACAAAATACAGGAAAGTTCAGAAGGGGCGTAATCGTGGCAATGCGAAGGGGGGCGATTTTTTGGCCTTTGGAGATTATGGAATTCAGTCTTTGGATCGCGGCAGCATGTCAGCGTCGCAGATTGAAGCGGCCCGTGTAGCGATTTCGCGTCATTTAAAAAGAAAAGGTAAGCTATGGGTTCGCATTTTTCCGCACATACCGGTGACGAAAAAGCCGGCTGAGACGCGTATGGGTAAAGGCAAGGGGGGCGTTGAGTACTGGGCAGCGGCAGTCAAGCCGGGGGTTATTCTTTTTGAGTTAGCGGGAGTATCTCTGACGTTGGCGCGGGAAGCTTTTCGTTTAGCGGATTTTAAATTACCTTTTCGCTGTCGTTTTGTCAGTCGGGAGGAATTGGAGCAGTATTAATATGGAAAATTTTGGAGAGAAGTCGCCGCAGGAGTTGGCGCACAGTTTAAAGGAAGTGGAGCGGTCGCTTTTTAATTTGCGCATGCAAAAATGTTCGGCGCGGCTTGATAAACCGCATATGATTTCTCTGTTAAAGAAACAAATTGCAAGAATTCAGACTTTTTTACGACAAAAAACTTGCAAAACTTGTAACAAGTAAGAATGTATTAGCCATGGAACAGCGGAGTTTTAGGAAAAGTTTACAGGGTGTCGTAGAGGGGCGTTCGGGCGACAAGAGTGTAAAGGTGGTATATTTTTACAAAATTCCCCATGCGCTCTACCGTAAGGAGGTTCGGCGCAGGACCGTTTTGCACGTACACGATGAAAAAAATGAGTGTTGTGTTGGGGACAAAGTGGAGATTATGGAAACGCGGCCGCTGAGTAAGTTGAAGCGTTGGCGTGTGGTACGCATTGTGGAGCGGATGCCCGTTTCGGAATAGGAGTTTTTATGTTGCAGCAGCAGAGTATATTAGATGTCGCGGATAATACGGGGGCGAAGAAGGCGATGATGATTCGTCGGTTAGGGCAGAATACGCGTACGGCTGGAATTGGTGACATCATCGTGGTTGCGATCAAGCAAAGTATTCCTGAAGCGATGGTGAAAAAGGGAAGTGTAGCCCGTGCGGTCATCGTTCGGACGGCGGCGCCGATTGCGCGGGAGGATGGAAGTTACCTGCGTTTTGACCGCAATGCTTGTGTGATTATCGATGACAAAAAGAATCCAAGGGGGAGTCGTATTTTTGGTCCCGTTGCCCGCGAGTTGCGGCAGAAAAACTTTATGAAGATTATTTCTTTAGCGCCGGAGGTCCTATGAAGTATAAGATTAAGAAAAATGACGAGGTGGTTGTAATTTCCGGTTCACATCGGGGGAAGCGCGGAAAAATTTTGGAAGTTTTGCGCGATTCCTGTCGGGTCATCGTTGAGGGGGTCGGGGTGCGTAAAAAATATATAAAGAAGGATCAAAAGCATCCCGAAGGAGGCGAGATTGAGCGAGAGGGTAGTATTCATTATTCTAATGTTATGAAAGTTGTTGATTTTGATCGGAAAAGAAGTTAATTGAATTCAAGCTTTTGGGAGTTGCCATAGGCTTCGATCTCAAGGGAGAATGAAAATGAAGAAATCAGTTTTAAAGGAATATTATTTGAGTACGGTGTCGTCGGAACTGGCGAAACTCCACGGGTATGGAAATAAGCATTTGATTCCATATCTGGAGAAGATTGTAATCAATTCGGCTATTGGTGCGGATTGGGATAAGAATTTTATCGCCGAGGTTGAACGGGATATCGGAGCGATCTGTTGCCAGAAGCCGATCATCGTAAAGGCGAAAAAGAGCATTTCGAATTTTAAGTTGCGCAAAGGAATGCCAAACGGGATTAAGGCGACGCTGCGGGGCAATAGTATGTATGAGTTTTTTTACAAGCTAGTTTCGATTGCACTGCCGGCAGTTCGAGATTTTCGTGGGGTTTCGAATAAATTTGATGGGCGTGGCAACTACACATTGGGTGTGGTTGACCACACTATTTTTCCTGAGGTATCCATTGGGAAAGAGCGAAAAATTGTTGGAATGGATATTACGTTTGTTACGTCGGCAAAAACGGATGAGGAAGGACGTGATTTATTGCGATTATTTGGGGTTCCGTTTAGAAAGAAGAGTGCTTAATATATTATGGCAAAAATTTCCGTAGTTAAAAGAAATGAAAAGAGGCGAATACTTGTGGCGAAATTTGCAGCCCAACGCGATGCTTTAAAGAAAATTTTAAAAAATCCTCAGACAACGGATGAGGATTTCTTCAAAACGAGTCGCAAATTGGCGGAGTTACCGCGCGATTCGTCGCCGGTACGGGTGCGCAACCGCTGCACCATTACGGGTAGAGGACGCGCCTACTACCGCAAATTTGGGGTTTCGAGAATTCAGCTTCGAGAATTGGTTTCTTTCGGTAAAATTCCAGGTGTAATAAAGGCTTCATGGTAAAATAATGGATACGATTGGAGATTTTTTAACGATTATTCGCAATGCGAGTGTGGCAAAGAAGCCAAGTTGTTCGGCGGCTGCTTCGAATATGAGGGCTCATTTGGCGGATGTTTTAAAGAAAAATGGTTTTATCCGGGATTATTCCGTTAGTGAGGTTCGTCCAGGGGTGAAGGAGATTTCTTTGCAATTGAAGTACATTCGCGGCGTATCGGCGATTACCGGTGTGGTCCGTTGCAGTCGTCCCGGTTGCCGCCTGTACTATGATTGCGGTGCGATTCCGAATGTGTACAATAATTTGGGGATATGTATTTTAACCACGTCGAAAGGGATTTTGTCAGGCAGTGATGCGAAACAAAATCATGTGGGTGGTGAGTTACTGTGTAAAGTTTGGTAGGAGAGAGTCATGAGTCGAATAGGAAAATTACCCATAGCGATTCCCGGTACGGTTAAGGTTACAGTAGCGGGTGGAAATGTTTCGGTGAGTGGTGCAGCAGGTGTGGTGTCTCAGTCTTTTGGCGACGCGGTCGAAATCAAGTTTGACGGAAGTGCTGTCGAAGTTTTTCCGAAGGACGATTCCCGTCATGCCGCTGCGATGCACGGCACGGTGCGTGCCATTATTAATAATATGGTGCAGGGGGTACAGAAACCCTATGTGAGGGATTTGGAAATCCAAGGGGTTGGTTTTAAGGCTATTTTAAAAGGAAATGTCTTAGATTTAGCGTTGGGTTATTCACATCCCGTGCTCTATCCTATTCCGGAAAGTATCAAGGTAACGGTGAAGGATGGTACGGCGATTCACGTCGAGGGTGCGGATAAATTTTTAGTTGGCAAGGTGACAGTGGATATAAAGCGATTTTATCCGGTTGAGCCCTACAAATGTAAAGGGGTGCGCATTGTGGGTGAGCGTGTACGTCGAAAGGAAGGTAAAAAGTCTGCAAAATAGGAAATCATTATGAGTTTTGAAGATAAAAAAATTATAAAGCAAAGACGACGGCTACGGATTCGTAAAAATGTACTCGGAACCGTTTCACGTCCACGTTTATCCCTGCATTTCAGTGGGAAGCACATCTATGCGCAGTGCATCGATGATGATCATGGCAGGACGTTGGTTTATCGGTCGACGGTCGTGAAAAATGAGGTATCGGCGATAAAGCCTAATACGGATGGGGCCATTGCTTTTGGTAAAATTTTCGGTGAAGCGGCGTTAAAGGTGGGAGTTGTCAATGTCGTTTTCGATCGAGGAACGAAGCGCTATCACGGTAAAGTGAAGGCCTTTGCGGATTCGGTGCGGAGTGTTGGCGTAAGATTTTAGTTGCTATGGGCGGTGTTAATTTAAGAGTAAGTAGGCAGTCGCGGATGACGAGGCAATCCGAGCGACCGGATGAGGCAAATCGTTTCATTGATAAGGTGGTTTTTATTAATCGTTGTGCCAAGGTGGTTAAAGGTGGGCGTCGTTTTAGTTTTTCGGCTTTAGTGGTTGTGGGTGATGGAGCGGGGCGTATCGGGGTTGGTTTAGGCAAGGCGAAGGAGACGCCGGACGCGGTAAGAAAGGCAGTTGAGCAGGCGAAAAAGGATTTGCGGCGTTATCCGATCGCGGGCCATACGATTCCCCATGATGTGGTTGGCGCCTCCGATGGTGGCCTAGTAGTGTTACGGCCTGCGGCTCCCGGAGCGGGTATTGTAGCGGGTGGCGGCGTACGTTTGGTGCTCGAAGTATTAGGGGTAAGCGATGTGCTATCGAAGTCGATGGGGTCGAACAATCCCTTTGCGATGGTACACGCGACGTTGGATGCATTAGGCAAGTTGCGGTCGTATCCGGAGGTGATGTCATTGCGACACGGCGAGGCCGATACGGAATAGGAGTTAACGGTGAAATTACATGATTTAATTCGAGTGGGTACCAATCGTCCGGTGAGGCGACGGGGTCGTGGGCAGGGCAGCGGTCGAGGTGGAACGGCGGGGCGTGGCCATAAAGGTGGTAAGGCGCGTTCGGGGTACAGTCCAGCGCCCTGTTGTTGTGGCATTCCCTACTACCGTCGGTTGCCGATACGTGGCTTTAACAATAGTGTTTTTCGGGTTTGTTTTGTGGGCATCGACCTCGATACGCTTGAGACGTTAGCGGCGGAATACAGTACGATCGATCGGGATGTATTGGTTGAGGCTGGTGTTATAAAGGCAAGCGAAAGTTTGGTGAAAATTTTAGGAAATGGGAAGTTGACGAAGGTGATTCATGTGGTGGCGGATAAGTTTTCGGCGACGGCCAAGCAAAAAATTGAGGCGATCGGAGGATCGATCGTTGAATTGATTTCAAATGAGTAGAATTACATGTTTTCAGCGTTTTTAAATTGTTTAAAGATACAGGAGTTACGTAATAAAATTGTTTTTACGTTTTCGCTGTTATTCATTGCACGCATCGGGGCGAGTATTCCTTTACCGGGGATTGATCCCAAGCCTTTGCACGATTTTTTCATGACGCAGCGGGGATCTGGAGGGAGTCTCGTTGGGATGTACAACATGTTTACGGGAGGTGCATTCTTAAAGGGTGCGGTTTTCGGACTAGGTGTCATGCCTTACATTAGTGCGTCGATTATTTTACAATTGTTGGCGGCTGTTGTGCCGAGTGTTGCGCGCATTCAGCGAGAACAGAATGGTCGCCAGCGAATTGCCCAATACACGCGCTACTTAACATTGGTGATTTGTTTAATTCAGGGAATGCTGTTGGTTTTAGCGCTTTCGAATTATCCGGAAAAGATATTTCCTGGGTTTGACCGTTCGGTATACGGCGACATCGTGGTGATGAGTCGCGGTTGGTTTTGGTTCAATTCGACAATTATTTTAACGGCCGGCACGATGATTTTGACCTGGTTGGGCGATCGCATTACGCAATTGGGCGTTGGAAATGGTGTTTCGCTTTTGATCACGGTGGGTATTTTGTCATCATTACCGGGGGCGGTGATGCAAGTTATCGAAATGTTTACGCGGCCAGTTGGAGCCGAGATGGCAGTGATCGGTATGCCCCATTTGTTGTTGATGTTGGCGTTACTGGTGGTTGTAATTTACAGTATGGTGGCGGTGACGCAGGCGACGCGAAAAATTCCGGTACAGTATGCCCGACGGATTGTTGGTCGCAAGATGATGGGGGGACAGAATTCTTTTTTACCGTTGAAGGTGAACTATGCGGGGGTGATGCCGGTTATTTTTGCGAGCACACTAATCATGTTTCCGCAGCAGATTTTCACTTACATCGCGGGGGCATGGAATGTACCGTTTTGTGCGCGCATTGCGAATGCGTTGATGCATGGATCGACGATGTTTTATGTGATTTACGGCATATTGATTTTATGTTTTAGTTATTTTTGGGTATCGATTATGTTCAAGCCCATGCAAATAGCGGAGGATTTGAAAAAGAGTGGCGGTTATATTCCTGGAGTGCGGCCGGGCAATGATACGGCGAATTTTCTCGACTTTTCGATGACGCGGCTGACCTTAGCGGGGGCGATTTTTCTAACGGTGGTAGCTTTGTTGCCGGATTTAATTTCGATTTATTTTGGTATACCCTATACGATTTCGATGTTTTTTGGCGGAACGGGAACGCTCATTACGGTTGGTGTGATTTTGGATACGATGCGACAGATGGAGGTACAGCTTTTGGAGCGCAATTACGATGGGTTTTTACAAAAAGGAAAG
Source organism: Puniceicoccales bacterium (assembly GCA_031259665.1). Lineage (GTDB taxonomy): Bacteria > Verrucomicrobiota > Verrucomicrobiia > Opitutales > LL51 > LL51. The sequence continues at coordinate 7,239 of JAIRLD010000014.1, forward strand.
GTTCGTTCGCGTGGAGCGAAGGGTGGGTTCGATTTTGCCGAATTCGTGGAGTCTTGTAAGAAGATTAAAGTTGTGATTTTAGTCTTGACAGGTCTTTTAATTGTTGGTTTTGTAGCCTGGTTATTAAAGTAGTTAGCTGTGGTTTCCGTAAAAAGTCCAAAAGAAATTGAGAAGATGCGTCGTGCGGGAGAGGTTGCCGCGGTCGTATTGGATGCGGTATGCAGTCATGTTGCCACGGGGATTTCTACGGCGGAATTGGATCGTTTGGCAAAGGAAATAATGGATCGTCATGGTGCGAGGAGTAGCACTTTTGGGTTTCGTTCGGTGGGGCGTGTTTTCCCCGGCTACGGCTGTTGGTCCATCAACGATGAAATTGTTCACGGTTTGCCATCGGAGAAGAGAATATTGCAAGATGGCGACATCATTAGCGTCGATCTCACCGTGAGCGTCGATGGGTTTATGGGCGATAACACGCGGACGATTGCGATTGGCGCCATAAAGCCTGAAGTACAGCACCTGATCGATGTGACGCAGAGAGCGCTGCTAGCGGGTATCGATGCCGCAAGGGCAGGAAATACGGTGGGTCATATTTCGGCAGCCATCCAGCGTTTAGCGGATGAGAATGGATTAGGTGTGGTACGGGAACTGGTTGGCCACGGTATTGGCCGCAAAATGCATGAAGATCCGCAGGTTCCCAATTACGGCGTTGCGGGGCAGGGGCCTCTTTTAAGATCGGGAATGACCCTAGCGATTGAGCCGATGTTTACGTTGGGAAGTGCAAAAATTTCTACAGATCCCGATGGCTGGACGATTCGTACGGTCAATGGTTCGTGGGCCGCTCATTGGGAGCACACCGTATTAATTACGGATAATTTGCCGGAAATCTTGACTTTGTTGAAAAAATGATTTTCAAAGATTCAAGTATAACATTTATAAGGGATAGATAATTATGCCGCGTTTGATTGGAGTTGACATTCCGAATAATAAAAAGTTACCGTACGCTCTGAGGTACATTTATGGTGTAGGGCCTTATCGTGCGGATTTGATTGTGGAGCAGACAGGTCTCAATTCGGACATGCGGGCGCAGGATTTGACGGAAGAGAATATTAATAGAATCACTGCTGTCATCATTGAGAATGGGTGGAAAGTGGAAGGTGATTTGCGTCGAGAAATTGCTTCAAATTTGAAGCGTTTACAGGCGATCAAGTGTTACCGTGGCGTTCGCCACTATCGAGGTTTACCGGTGCGTGGTCAAAGGACCTCGACCAATGCGCGTACCCGTAAAGGTGCGAGAAAGACCATTGGTGTAATTAGAAAGAAATAGACAATATGGCGGAAGATTTGGAGTCAAAAAGTTCGGTTCCGGCGTCGCAGGCGGTGGAGGTTGTTGGTAAGCCGAATGTTGATAAGCCGAAGGAGTCGGTACAAGACATCTTGAGTGAGGGCGAAGCGGAGGTAAAGATTCGGCGAGCAAAAAATAGTAAAAACATTTCCCATGGCGTTTGCAGTATTTTGGCGACATTTAACAATATGAAAGTTTGTTTTACGGATTTGCAGGGCAACGTGATTTCCTGGTCGAGCTCGGGGAAGTGTAATTTTCGCGGTTCACGGAAATCGACGGCCTATGCGGCGCAGGTTGTGACGCAGGAGGCGGGGCGTGTAGCGATTTCACATGGATTTAAGGAGGTTGATGTGAAGGTGAGAGGGCCAGGGATGGGACGTGATGCGGCGATCCGATCTTTACAATCATTAGGTTTGACGGTCAATACGATTGCGGATATGACACCTGTTCCGCACAATGGCTGTCGTCCCCGTAAGCGGAGGAGAATATAATCTTAAATTTAAAAAAATATGTCTCGGTACACAGGTCCAAAAGCTAGAGTTAACAGACGTTTCAACTGCGAAATTTTTCCTTCCTGCAAGGCGGTTGAGCGTAAGCCATATTTTCCGGGGATTCACGGCCCTCGTTTACGCCGCAAGGTTTCCGAGTATGGGGTGGGGCTCAATGAGAAGCAGAAATTGCGTTACATGTATGGGTTAACGGAGCGACAATTCCGTTTAATATTTAATGCAGCTAAATCGCAGCGGGGTGTAACGAGTGAGTTGTTCATGCGGTTTTTGGAGATGCGTTTAGATAGTGTCGTATATTTGCTAGGTTTTGCGCGGACGCGTCGGGCTGCACGTCAGCTCGTATGCCATGGACATGTGGTAGTCGATGGTTTAAAGGTTGACATTCCGAGTTATCGATGTTCGATAGGAAATGTGGTTGGGGTACGGAACCACAATGCTTCGAAGAAGTATGTGACGCAAAGTTTAGAAGATTGTCGTTATCGCGTAGTTCCAGCGTGGCTAACCCTTGATTCGGTTGCGTTAAAGGGAAAAGTTGAACGGGAACCGATTGCGGAAGAGTTGGAACAAAGGATTAATGGTCAATTAATCGTTGAATTTTATAGTCGTTAAATTGAAATCGCTATGGTTAGACGTTTAGGAAAGTTTGAATCGCCAAAAAAGATGGTACGCATTGAGGAAACGGCAACGGATACCTATGGAATGTTTATTGCGGAACCATTTGAATCCGGTTACGGACATAGCATCGGTAATTCTTTGCGCCGTGTACTTTTATGTTCCATCGAGGCTGTGGCAATTTCTTCCGTAAAGATTGCAGGTGTGTCGCACGAATTCCAATCGATACCAGGTGTTGTGGAAGACGTCGCCGACATTGTACTCAATTTGAAAAAGGTTCTCTTGAAGTCGGATTTGCGCAATACGATTCAATTGACGATCAATGTGGAGCGGGAGGGAGTCGTTCAAGCGGCTGATATTAAAGCCACGGTTCCCCTTGAAATCGTCAATCCCGAGCAGGTTATTTGTACACTTAACGAGAAGCGTCGTCTGTTGATAGAGATGGAAGCGGAAGTGGGTCGTGGCTACGCTTTAGCCGATGATCGAAAATTTACGACGGAAATTGGTGTCATTCCGATAGATGCTTTATATAGTCCGGTAAGGTTAGCGCGTTATTCCGTCGAGGATACGCGGGTAGGGCAAATGACAGATTTTGACAAATTGATTCTGGAAATTTGGACCGACGGTCGCGTAACGCCGGAGAATGCGCTCAAGGATTCGATTGCGATTTTAAAGCGCCATCTCGATGTATTCGATTCGATCAACAGTGAAATAGTAGAATTTGAAGACGGTGTACGACAGGCTAGCGATGCACAGAATCGTTTGCGCATTCTACTCAATATGAGTGTGAACGAGATTGAGTTATCGGTACGCGCAGCAAATTGTTTAAATAATGCGAATATTACAACCGTGGGAGAGTTGGTGATGAAAGACGAGAACGATATGTTGAAATATCGCAATTTCGGGAAAAAATCGTTAGCAGAAATTAAGAATAAGTTAGAGGAGCTCGGTTTATCTTTAGGAATGAAGGTTGACGAACACATGTTGAGTTATTAATTTTCGACGGAAAGGAATAAAATGCGTCACGGTAAACATAATCACATTTTAGGCGTTAAGAAGGAGCATCGTGAGGCGTTGCTTGCAAATTTAGCGGTGGCGCTCATCACCCGCGGAAAAATTGAGACCACTTTAGCGAAAGCGAAAGCGTTGAGACCTTTTATCGAAAAGATTATTACACTTGCGAAACGAGCGGAACGGGTTGAAGTTGCGGAGCAAAAATTACATTTTCGTCGTCTGGCGATTGCGCGTGTGCGCGACGTAGGTGCAGTGCGGGTATTGTTTGACGAAAAGGTTTCGGAGTTTTTGAAACGAAATGGCGGCTATACGCGTATTTACAAATTAGTTCCACGGCGTGGCGATGCTAGTCCGATGGCTATCATTGAATTTGTTTTAGCCAATGATACGGGGTACAAGAGGTCGAGAAGGGGAAAAACAAAGAAAATAGCGCATTCGAAGGCGATTCCAGATCCCGTGGGTGCTGTGGAGTAGGCCGATAATTTAAAGAAAAATTCAGGGTCTTGTGGCAGGAAGTTGCGAGGCTTTTTTATGAAAGAGCAGGTGTTAGGGCGTTTATTGGCGCGGGTTGATCAGCTTGATCACGCGACTTTGGCATCACTGGCTCGAAAATTTTATAGCCAGCGAAATATTTTTGAAAAAGTCATTAATGTTATCTGTGATGGTGTTGTGATGATCGATCGGGATGGTCAAATATTGCTCGCGAATAATGTGGCAGAGGAGCTATTGAATGTGCGTAACCTGCGCAATATGGTCCTATGGAAGTGTGCCCCGGAAATATTGCAGCAGATTGATCTGGGACAAATTCAAAAAAAGTCGATCATTGGTGAAGTTCATTTGAGCTACCCGACGGAGAGGACGTTGCGATTTTATTCGGTGCCGTTTATAACGGAAATGGAGTCGCAAATTATTTGTGTATTTTCCGACATTACACAGGATTTGGAGCAGAAAAAAAAGGAACTCGAAGAAGAGCGTACCCACTCTATTTTATTACTTTCGGCTGGTGTTGCCCATGAAATTGGAAATCCACTCAATTCCATTAGTTTACAACTAGAGTTAATGCAAAACTTTATTCGAGAACAAAATTTTGATGAAATTTCGGAGTCTGTAACGGTTTGCAGAAAAGAAGTGGAGCGTCTACATGGAATTATTAAGAATTTTTTACAGGCAGTCCAACCGGTCACTCCAAATTTTTCCGATGCACATTTATTGGAATTACTGAACTTTGTGATTAAGTTTTTATCACCGGAATTGGATAATGCCGGTGTTGCGGTTCATTTGACGGTTAATGGAGATGTGCCCGTTGTTTTAGCCGATAACGACCAAATGAAACAAGTATTTTTTAATATCATTAAAAATGCGATGGAAGCGATGACGCACGAAAAATGTTTATCGGTTAGCGTGGGCAGTGACAACGATTTTGTGATTTTAAAATTTACGGATACGGGCATAGGGATTCCGACGGAACGACTTGGAAAAGTTTTTGAGCCTTTCTGCACTTCTAAAAAGCAGGGAACGGGTCTTGGTATGTTTATTGTCCAACGGATTTTACATGATCACCATGCAACGATTGCCATTGAATCGAAAACAAATATGGGAACCACGATTACCATTAAGTTTCCAAGGAAAGTACATTCGTCGCGGATGCTGAACGCTACCGATGGAGATAAAATCCATAATCACTAATTGTCCCAGAGAGCTCCGCCCTCTGGACTCCCGCAAGGAGTCACAGACTCCTTGACCTCCTTCTAGCGGCCGAGCCCGGCGCAGCATGCG
>JAIRLD010000021.1 GCA_031259665.1 Puniceicoccales bacterium
GGAGTCCAGAGGGCGGAGCCCTCTGGGCAGTCGGAGCCCTCTGGAACAATTAAAGAAAAGGAATAAAATGAGATACTTTGGTACGGACGGCATTCGGGGTACATTCGGTATTCCACCCATCGATGGGGCACATCTGAATCGGCTTGCTCAGGCATTGGAGAAACGATATGGTCTGAAGCGCGTTGTAATCGGTAGAGATACGCGGGCTTCGGGGGTAGCGATTAAAAATTTTTTAGTCCGAGGCTTTTCTTCGGATGTGGAGATTTTCGATTGTGCAGTTGTGACTTCGCCATTGCTTTCGCAGGCCGTTGTCGATACGGGTGCCGATTTGGGCTTAATGATCACTGCTTCACACAATCCGCCGGAGGATAATGGCATCAAGATTTTAAATCATCTGGGCGAAAAAATTATGGAAAGGGAAGAAACAGATCTAGAACAGGGGATGGATTCCTTTTTTGACCCTGTTGAAAATTACGGTCATCGGATAGTACCCTACAGTGTTCAACCCCGCTACGAAATGGCGCAGGATATAGGGGATCGATTCCCACACGTCGTCGTCGATTGTGCAAATGGTGCGGCGGTAACCTTTGCAAAGGCGAGCTATCGCTTTCGAAAGGTGGATTGGCTCGGTGATCGACCCAACGGACGAAATATTAACGCGGGTTGTGGTAGCGAATATCCGGAGTTGTTGTGTCGAACGGTTCGTCGAAGTGGTGCGGATCTAGGTATCGCGCACGATGGCGATGGCGACCGCCTCCTGATCTGCGACCGCTACGGTGAAATTTTACCAGGGGAAATTATTTTAGGTATAATCGCCATTTTTCTCGAAAAAACAGGTCATCTACGCGGACATCAATTGGTAACGACGGCGATGTCCAATGGAGGACTTTCCATTGCATTGGGACGCTACGGCATTGGAGTTACCGATGCGGAAGTGGGCGATCGCAATGTTGCCGAAACAATGCGCACGGTCGGCTGTAATTTTGGCGGTGAACATTCGGGTCACGTTCTCTTTTTCGATGGAGCGCCGACCAGTGACGGCATCCAAACGGCCCTACTGTTCCTCAAAGCCATCGCATTTTTAAACGTATTGCCGGAAAATACACGCCAACTGATTCCGCTTCTCCCTCGAAAATCATGCAATATTCCAGTGAAACAAAAAATCCCCCTGGCAAAACTACCTACCCTATCCGGACTCATCCGAACGGAACGGGAACGAATCAATAAAAATGGGAAAATTTTTCTTCGCTATTCGGGGACGGAACCGAAGTTGAGACTCCTTATCGAAGCCGAAGATGAAGCTTTAGCGGAAAACGTCATGAATGTTTTAAAGAATAACATTGAGAACTGTAAAGAAATATTATAATGAATGCCGTGAATGCGCGAGTACGTCAACGTTGGATGGGAAAAATTGAGGCACTCTGTCAAGCGGAGGATTGGAAATACGCCCAATTTTTATGTCAGGAGATGTTATCTAAGGAACCGAATTTTGTCGATGCGCGGCGTATTTTGAATCGGGTACGTCAATACACCGTTTGTCCACAAAAATTTCAACGCATATTAAGTTTGGCGAAAAATTTTCTAAAAACGTTCTATTATGTGATGAGAATTAAGACGAAACATCGCGAACTACTCGAATCCATGGATGAACTCCTCAATGCGGATCCCCATAATGTATTTATTTTACGCCTATTTGCTGAGACGATGTCGGGATTTGGTTTTTTTGAGACGACGATTTTCTCCATCGAGTGTATTCCGGAGGATAAGCGCAACGAAGACGATTGGCTACTTATGGGCGAAGCATTTTTGGGATCAAACGATTTTCAAATGGCGGTCGATATTGCCAATAAGGTGATGGCTAAATCGCCGGATAATATTCGTGCCCGCGACCTATTGTGGCAATCCTCGGTGGAGCAGTCCATGGGCACTGAAAAGATGTGAAATTATTTTAAATGTTTAAATTTATTATTTTTCATGGAAAAATTGTGTATTGCTTCGACCAATGAGGGAAAAATTCGCGAATTGAAATCCCTATTGGGGGATGTTTTCGCGCTTCACCCATTGGGTGAGTGGGGTATTCTACCGGAAGCGGAAGAACCCTTTGAATCTTTTTTAGAAAATGCGCAGGCCAAGGCGAAACATTACGCTGATTTTACGCAGATGCTCACTCTATCGGAGGATGCGGGACTATGTATTCGCGCCTTGAACCATTTTCCTGGAGTTCACAGTAAACGTTTTATCGCAGAGAGTGGTGGGCTTTCAAACGCCTTCGATCGGCTTGAGGAAATGTTATCCGCAAAGGGTGATTGTCGGGCGGAATTCGTCTGCGTATCGGCGATCTACGATCCCCGAAGCGGGCGGAGTTTTACGGGGAAGGGGATCATGGGCGGTGAGATACTATTCCCGGCGAAGGGAACGGACGGATTCGGATTTGATCCCATTTTTGTACCCGACGGCTACGATCGCACCATTGCAGAGTTAGGCATATCCGTCAAGACGGTTATCGGCCACCGCGGAAAATCCGTACGGGCTTTGCTAGAAAATTACTGTCCGAGAGTACTCCCGTGAAGGACGTATTCCTGTGAAAATTATTTAAATATTTCTGGATGCCATTAATTCTTGGAAAAAGGCATTGACAGAGGAAAAAAATAGGATCCCATAAAGGCGATTATGGCTAAAAAGTTATTATTAAATCTGATAAATGGTGTATTATTGGTTAGTTTTTGTAGTATGGGAAAGGTTGTTGGGGCTGTTTCCCGTTCTCTTCGGGAAAAGGGAGACATTGATTTGGATGAAAGGAAAGTGATGAGAGGTTTATATTTTGAAAAGGAAACAAAATCTGGTGACGAAAAGTA
>JAIRLD010000012.1 GCA_031259665.1 Puniceicoccales bacterium
ACGGAAGCCCATGCATTGTACATGAGCCCCCAGTACATGACCGCCTTTTCGCTACTGCAGTACGGTATCGAAAATTGCGACGGCTTTACGGTCATTACGGGGGAGGTTGGCTGCGGCAAAACAACCATTTGTAACGCACTCATCCGAGAACTCGATCCCTCAAAATTTCTCCTCATTTCCTTGCCCATTTCTCCTAATAATGAACAACAATTACTCAATGCAATCTGTACCCATCTCCGTATTCCGATAATTGCTAACGAATCGGTCGAAACGATCCGCTCAAAAATCACGGAAAAACTTCGCCAGGAACGCGCTCAGGGTAAACGGGCCATTCTCATTATCGATGAGGCTCAGAATTTAGATCTCAATAGCCTGGAAACGGTTCGTCTACTCTCCAATATCGAACGCGATGACGAAAAATTACTCCACATTGTCCTCGTTGGCCAACCGGAATTGAAACAAAAGTTGCGTAAACAATGTATGCGACAACTCCGCCAACGCATCTCGGTTTACAACGATTTAAAACCGCTCAGCTTTATGGATATGAAAAATTATATCCAACATCGCATCGGTTTAGCAAAAGAAGAAGAACCAAAAGAAAAAAAATTCCAAATACAGCGCACACAAATTCCCACGTTTTCCTTTTTTGCTCTACGAAAAATCTACACAGCGAGTAAAGGTATTCCGCGGATCATCAACAATATTTGTGACAAAGCACTTATTTCGGCATTCATCGATTATTCGACGACGGTACGCGTCAAAGACGTTAAGCGTGCACTAAAAGATATCAATCAACTAAAAAAGATATGAGCTTAATTTTTGAAGGTTTAAAGCGAAGTGGTCATCTCAAAAAGCAATCTGCTAAAACAGCATTGCAAACGGAGTTATCCGAAGAAGTTACGGATTCACCTACGGTAATGACCGCACTTTTACCGGAAACCCATTCGCAAGCGCTGGAGGAACCTGAACTTTCTCCCATCACCGTCGATTATTCCCCCGAAAATAACTCTTCCCCCAAAAATGATCCCGTACAAATTTTTTGGTCCAAGGAACCAGACACGGCAAGCGTGAACGAACCCTCTCTACCCCAAACGCAGCCTCTGGAGATCCAAAGCCAATCGACGGAAATTCAACATGCTCCAAGTACCAAACAGATTGAAGGATTACAGAATGGATTTCAAGATTTTCGATTTGCTTTTGAACCGAAAAATTCAGTAAAATCTGACTTCTCACCTGCTTTTGAAGGTGGATTAGCAAATAGTTTGACTGCCTTAAAATCACTAATCGCTGCCCCCTATAAACTATTGAAATTTCTCTGCAACACATCCTCAAAACCCATTAAGTCTTGTTTTAATTGGACAGTTCTATTTTTCACGAAGCTTTGGGAAGGCGTATGCCATTGGGGACCTAAACCCATTAAGTCTTGTTTTAATTGGACAGTTCTATTCCTCACGAAGCTTTGGGAAGGCATATGCCATTTGGGATCCGAATCCATTAATTTTTGCTCTAATTGGACAATTCTATTCTTTACGAAGCTTTGGGAAGGCATATGCCATTTGGGATCCGCTATCGCTAATGTTTTTACAAAATTGGTCCAATTATGTCATTTCATCATACTACGGTTACCGATTTCGGCATTGCAAGCGGTGGGTTCATTTTTTCAGTGGCAATGGTCTTTTATTCGTGATTATACGACCCTTGGACTACATACGTTATGGGCGACGGTACAGCGAAGCTTACTGGCAATCGGTAGCCTATTTTCCCCGATATTTCAATGCTATCGTACAGCTCTAGATAAGATATTATCAATTTATTTACCAACCAGTTGGATTCAGAATGCAACGATTTTTCTTCTGAAGGGTTCTGCAATTGCAATTTCCTGTTGTTTTGCTGTTGTAGCCATAAAAAATGGCATTCGTTCCAGTACGTCACAAGGTACGGGAGATTCTGCCAGCAACCTCATTGCGCTAAAGGAAAATACGACTCCCCAGCGTAAATTAAAACACTTTTTTAAGGATCCCCTAGTCATAAAGCAGGAAAAAGTCCGCGACACATTACTCGCCTTCCACATCGACACGGTTCAGCGTCATGGCAACGGGAAAGGGCAAATTATTACGGATAATAAAATTTTTGGTATTGGATCATTGCTCAGTGAGCATCCGAAAATCTACCTCGAAAAAATCGGCAAAAACAGTCTCTATTTTGCCGACAAATATGGCCAACAGTACAAGCGCTCCATCGGGAACATGTTAGAGTAAAATAAAAAACAATTAAAAAAATCACATTCGCTAATTATTTCATAAACAGACCACCATACCGATGAAAAATTAAAATGGGTATGATTTTGTCATTTGATCTATGGGCTGCGGAGAGAAGGGGTAAATACTACGAGCTAACGCAAAATGTGGATTGAGGAAGGGAATGGTGGGAGATAGTGGACTCGAACCACCGACCCCTTGCGTGTGAAGCAAGTGCTCTAACCAACTGAGCTAACCCCCCGCGATGGAATCTATTCCTATTGCTCATTTCTGCCCTGTCAATTTTTTCTTACTTAGCCTGCGCTTCAGCAATAAAAGCTGCAAACGTCGCACGTTCTTGCTCTATGGTTGTTTGGATTTCATCCATTTTTCCTTCCGGCATGACACCACCTGATCCACTACTTGCTTCCACAATCATGTTAGTCCTTAGGCTAGCCCAAAAAGTATCGGAAGAAAGAAGATTGGCAACTTTTTGCCTATCGCCATCATTGGCAAAATCAGCCTTTGGTAAGCGCTCCGCAACTGATCTCATTAAAGATAGCATTCCTTCCAAACTTAGTTCACGGATAACATTTTCAATATCGTCACGCGCTAATATTTGAAAGAATTCTTTATCGGAAAGTTCTGCATTGTTTGCAATTTTCTCCTGCGCAGCTGCAATTTTTTCCTCCGCTGTTTCTTTAGCCTGTGTTGCGTCAGTGAAATTCTTCGTTGCCCGTTGAACCAATTCTGGATCAAGGCCATCAGTGCTACTAAGTTCTTCTTGGGCGCGAGCAATGTCAATTTCTGCTTGATTTTTCGCGCGCTGAGCCTCAACTAAATCCGCTTTAGCATCGGCATGAATAATGCCTTCCGTTAACTTTGCAATATGTGGTTGCGTCAACAATTTTACCGCTTCACTTTCTTTCAGAAATAGTCCTGCCGATGCACGGATATTACTTGATTTTCCCTCTATATTGCTTAGCAGTTCTCCCCGATCAAGCGCCTGAGTTACATTATCAATCATCTGATTATTTGCCCGATCTATATTATCTTGAATCTTTCCCAATTGCATGCCTTCTTGTAACTCTGCAGGTAATGGTCCAGCTCCTTCCAGTAATGCTTCTCTCTCTTCCGGATGAGAATCTACATACCGCTGGACAGCTTGTTCTTCATGTGTTAAGGACGGAGTTGCTGATCCTTCCCGTGAATCCGCTCGGTGTATTTCCCCTGATGAAGTTACATCTTGCAGAATAGCAACAGATAGCAGAACCGTACCTTGCGAAGTGTCTTGTTCGCTGGACGGCATGGGAACATTCGGAATAGCAACAGATGGCAGAACCGTGCTTTGCGAAGTGTCTTGCTCACTGGACGGCGTGGGAGCATTCGGAATAGCAACAGATGGCGGAACCGTACCTTGTGAAGTGTCTTGTTCGCTGGACGGCGTAGGAGTGTTCGTTGCTCTATTACTTTCTTTCGCTTTCCATTCATCGTATAATTTCTTGAAACGGTCATCCTTTTTACTATGTATATGTACTTGATCTCTATCTAATAAGCTATGGGCATCTTCTACAAATGTTCTTCTGGTTTCAGCTGATTTTACTGCTTCTTTTTTCAAATCTACTTTTCGCAGAACTCATCTTAATCTTCCTCAAAAGGCCCTTTCCGAGATGTCCTGTTCCAACTACTTCATTCTTAGCTTTGACATGTATTGCCAAATCTACCAATTCTGGGATTGGCACATTAAAAAATTTCGGACTAATATTCGTCATATGTCATACATTATATGAAAATCATAAAAAATACAATAAAAACTACGAAATCCTGTCATTATTTTGTTTAGTGCCGTATTGGTCGGCAAAATATTTATAGATAATCGCACTGATATGGCCAATGATGACCCCTAGAATGATGCCTCCAAGGGTCGTCGTAAAAAACCAACGCATACATTGCTCGCCGTGTGTAAAAAAATCACTCATCTTCTCAAATCCTACCTGCTCATAGGATTGCTTAATCGCCTGGACTTCCTCCGTTCCAAACTTGCCCACAAAAAATGCCCCCACTTTGTAGGCAATATACCATAAAAAAGGTACCGTAAATGGCGTCGAAACAAATTGTAAAGCTACCAAAATCATAATATTTGCCCGAAATAAAAAAGATAAAACGCAGGCGATCGCAATCTGTATCGACATCACCGGAACAAGTGTCAGTATCCACCCCGCATACAACGCCGGTACAGCCTCCGTTACCCGAAATGACCATAAATAGGTCCGTTTTTTAGCCGCTTCTGCAAAATATTTCAAAATCGGATAACGGTGCATATTGCCACGCCGTGGTAAACGTTTTAAAAATTTCTTAATGAACTTAATCCGTTTATGGCGCGCTTGCTGTTCCTCACCCTTTTTCATTACTTTCTCCTTTTCCATAGGTCTGTAAAAGATGCTTTACCCTTAAAAATTCCGGATGATCGGATGGCGCTAATTTTAAAAATTTCTCATAGGAACGCTTCGCTCCCATCGCATCATCTATATATATTTCCTGAACATTTGCCCATCTTAGCCGAATCTCCGGATCCGTGGGAAACCTGTGCTTCACATCTTTTAAAAGGCGTACGTAATCCGTACTGCTATGCGTGCACAAAACGATGTCCAAATAGGTCTCGTAAAAATTAACATTTTCCGGCTCAAACTTGATCGCCTCCTGAATCGCCATTTCCGCAATGGCATACTTATTCGCCTTCTGAAGACATTCCGTCAATTCGACCCAGGCTCCCACATTTTTTCCGTCTATACCAAGCATTTTCCATAAAACTAAAATCGCCTCCTCGTAATCGCCTCGAGAACGAGCTTCTTCGACTAAATCCCTTAGTGCTGCAATTTTTTCCTGCTTCGTCATGCTCATTTCCGCAGCAGCCTCTCGAAACATCGCACCATCTACCACCAATGTAGAAGCATCTATCTCATCCGTTGTAAATATGGGTAAAGCAACTTTCCCGAAGTTTAAATCTACCTTTTTCAATTCATTGGACGTCTTTTGAAATATCCTGATGGCATCGATAACACTCTGAATAGAAATGTCCTCCAAAAATTTCTCCTCGAGGGCAAGCAATTTCGTACCAACTTCCAATAGGGCATTCCAATCTCCAAATAATCGGTCGATTTTCCAAAGCCCCCCCAGAGCGGATAAATTATTTTTATCCACCGCTAACGCCGAAAGATACCAATTACGGGCCTGAATGTAATTCCCAAAATCGAAAAATAAAGCGGCTACACGATTGCGAATTTCAACGGATTCCTCAACGTAATGGATTAAAATTTCCAAGGCCTTTTTTTTCTGCCCACCCTGTATCAATACGTCAGCATACTTGATCTGTACCTCATTATCTTCAGGTAATATGTCCAAGTACAAACGGTAGCACAATAGGGCCTGCTCATAATTTTTCATTTTTTCGTAAATTTCCGCAGCCTTTAAATAGCAATGGTAATGCAAATCCGATAACCCAGCCGTTTGTTCGAAGTAAAATGCAGCGAGTTCATCATCCCCAATGGATCGATGCGTATTGGCCAATAGTTCACTAATTTCTGGCACATTGCCAAGCATGCCCTCCTCCAAAACTTTAATGGCATCCTTGGGCTGACCATCAGCGATATAATTTTTAGCCCTAAGAATGCGTTCATTGATATTGTCTCCACTTCTGTCGTCTGCATTCTGTCGGCATCCTACTAAAAAAACAAAAATAACCGGCATAAACTTTGACCAAAAAGACATTCCAATACCAATGCTCCATGAGAGTAACAAATCGCAGGACGAGTGCAACACCCGATCCCACTCGGTTCGGGAACCATTCGTAAATGACCTAAAATATTGACGAAACTCTAAAAATTCTTAGGGAATAAACGTCTCTATTTTAGACATGTCGCTTGCTCCCGCCCTCTGCCCCTAGCCTTGACGCCATTTCGGAACTCGTCAAGCAGTTTTTTTCTAGATCCATAAAAAATCTAGCAGCAGTTTCTTTCCACAAAAGAACTTGCCTCAGAAAAAACAGCATTTCTTTGGTTGGGATTGCAAGATTTTTGCCCTCAGGAGAATTTTCTAATAGACAAGGGAAATAATGTCCCAATAACGCGTGGCCTTCTTCGGGAGTTGCGAATAGTGACAAGAAATAGTGCTCCGCCTCGCTTTCTTTTGGAATTACGAAAGTTATATTTTCTCCTTCAAGAGTAATACTTTTGCAACAAGAATGTAATACTCCATTGATATTGCCACTATTCGACGCCCAAGGTTTATCCATCGAATCCCAGTGAATTATGAATACACTACTAGGTTTATCAACGAAAAGCCAAAAATATACTACGTTGTATTCGCTGGGCAAAATACAGAGTGGTGTATTTGGAGCATTATTTTTCAAAACTTCATAGGAGTACGCTGTAAAAACTTCCTCTTCGCTGCCAAATACGTATGGGCCGAGACCACCATCAAAACCCATAGCCTGAAATACGGAATTTATTATGACATCCATTTGAGAAATTGTTTGCGCAAATACATTTTTACCGATTCGACAACAGTCTTCTATGATTCGTTTAATATCCCATAATAATACACCCCCACTAAACATGCACCCTTCATTTATGCCGTACATCTTTTAAGTCTTATAAGATCCGAATCATGCTCCAAACGGACTCCTCTATGCATCAAATTGGCTCCAAACATCCGTTGATGGGGATATTCACGAGCGATTCTCCATATACTAAATATTTTTTTTGGTACCAATAAATCAGAATCTAGCCATAGAAAATAATCAATATCTATCAAATCCTCGGGCAACAACTTAGAAGCAAATATCTCTGGAAGAAAAAAACGCAAATTGACCATGAATTTATACATATCTCCACCATCTTGTTGAGTATCAAAACCCACACCATCTAACTCTCCTGTCTTAAGTCTTGGTCCCCTCCCAACTTTTTTTATGCTTTCCTATTAAATTCATGCTTTGCCCATGGAAGTTCGGCATTGCTTCCCGTCACGCATCGCGCAAATCGACCACATAAATAATGGTCAATTCATCACCCATAGCTATCAACTTTTGCATACTTTCCGGAGTTACTTCATAGGTCAAAATAAGTATTTTTTTTATGTAACGGTTAGTCTCCTTGAGGGAATAAATCGCAATAGCTGTAGGAATAACGTAAGGTTCATTACAAGCGAGGACGAAAACATACTCTTTGTCATCACTTTCACCAGAAGGAACAACCGCGAAATCAAGGGAGGCTTCTTCAAAAATAGAAATAGCAGCGAGTTTTCGGGTATCACTCTCAACAGAAGGAATGGCCTCAGGATTAGGATAAGCCTCATCACTGGCGGAAATAACGTATTTTCCGTCACCGCTTTCAGCAAAATATGTCCCAAAAGGTAAACATAATGCAATCGTTAGTATAAACCGAATGCCTATACCAAACCTAAAAGAATTTCTCATAGTGGATTAATGTGAAAAACATATTTCGATTGCTGTTAAGTGAAAAATAATAAAAATTCAACCACCATAAATCGATTCTTTTGCTACCATCGATGATATTCGCCATTATGGCCTAAGTCTCCTCCCGCCTAGAAGGTTCTGCCAGGTTCCTCTCTAAATTTACGGCTCTATGCTAATTTCAAAAACTGATTCAAATAAAACTTGTAGCGGAGGTCTTTTATGGATAATTTTTGTCCATGGGAGAGAATTATCAAGTGATAGCGCGACGATGTCGGCCCAAGCGATTTAGTGAACTTGTCGGCCAGGAACCGATTGTTCAAACCCTTGAAAATGCGATTCGCCTCAATCGGATCGCCCATGCGTTCCTGTTTATCGGCCCCCGTGGAACAGGTAAAACATCGACTGCCCGCCTCCTTGCGATGGCTCTCAACGCTCCCGAGCAACCCTCCATTGACGCCGATCCGAATAGTGAACCTTGCCGATCGATTTTCGAAGGCCACTGCATGGACGTCATTGAAATTGATGGCGCTTCCAACAATTCCGTCGAACAGGTGCGCAGTCTACGCGAAGAATGTCAATACGTTCCGACGTCCTGCCGCTTCAAAATTTACATTATCGATGAGGTACATATGCTCTCCCAAGCCGCTTTTAACGCCCTCCTCAAAACCTTGGAAGAGCCACCCATGCATGTAAAATTTATTTTCGCAACGACGGAAGCTTACAAAGTTCCGCAAACCATCGCTTCCCGCTGCCAACGCTTCGAATTTAAACCGATTTCCGAAGAAATTATTGCAAAAAAACTACAACAAATCGCGGAAATGGAAAACGTTCGAGTGGATCTACCGGCCCTACAGGCTATCGCACGCATCGCAGACGGCGGGATGCGGGATGCCCAATCGATCCTCGACCAACTGATTTCCTTCGGCAATAATCACATCACCGAAGCAGACGTCGCCCAAGCCTATGGCCTCGTCTCTTCCCAGGACCTGAACGAAATTTTATCCTGCGTAGAACGTATGGATTACCGAGGAATTACCCACTTCGCCGAACGCTTTAGGCATTGTAATTTTTCGGGAATCCTATCGGACCTGGCGAAAGTATTGCAAAAAAAATTGATTTCCCTGGAAGACTCTACCGAGATTGTGAAAAATTTGAAATTTTTAGATATCATTACCACCGCAAAGGATTCGGAAAATTCTTCGGTTACATTTCAACTTGCCCTCTTTCGTGTAATTGAGGCCCTTGAACAGCGATCCATTGATCGGGTTATTACGCTTTTGAAAAATTTTCAAAACAATCCAACACAGGGGGAACAGTTGCCTTCTCAGCAACCGGAAAACCTACCGCATTGGGAAAGCAACATCGCCGAACATAGTTACCCCAATGGTGAACTCACGATCCCTGAAAAAAAACACCCCTCCGCCCAAACAAATTCCGCAATGCCGATCGGTAATATACCTCCGGAAATCGGTGACCTATCCACTCTCCCGGAAGATACCCAGGAAAAATTAAAAAATCTATTCCATATAGAAAAGTAAAAGTGAAAAGTTTTCATCAAAAAAACTTGACAGACCACGGGAATCCCCTGAGGCTGGGAGGTAGAGGGAGGGGTGAGCATCACGTTTAGCCGTCTGGTACGTTTTTATGTTTTTAAGCAAGCAATGTCGACGCACCGCTTGCTCCCATCCTCTATCTTCCAGCCTTGGAAGAATAAAAATTTATTCATCCCTATGGTCCGAAAAGACCGCCGGAGCGGTCCTTCCAATGAAAGATTATTAAATGAAATTTATAAACAAAATTGGATTCTTCGCCAGCCCGATTCCTCACACGCATCTGGGTTTGTGGGGCAACTTTTTTATCCCAAGAAGATTAAAATTTCATTGATTTAAAAAACCAACCTTGCGGTAAACCTTAGCGATTGTTGCATGAGCAATGGGCTGAACCGTTTCCGCACCCCTCTGAATGACCGATTGCAGGTACGCCTTGTCATCTTTGATCGCCCGGTATTTTTCCTGTACCGGTTCCAATAGCGCAATGATGGCTTCCGCTACCTCTTTTTTAAAATGGGCATAGGTGGTATAGGTCCTGAATTTTTCCTCCCCATCGGCGAGCGTTATTCCCGTCGCCGCACAGTAAATGTTGAGTAGGTTCGCAATTCCAGGACGCTCCGGATCAATACGAATACTATCTCCGGAATCCGTAATCGCAGTGGCGATTTTTTTCCGAATCATTTTGGGCTCGTCCGTAATGTAAATCGTCCCATTGCTGTCCGAATCGGATTTTGACATCTTGTGTTCCGGTGATTTGAGCGACATAATACGCGCACCCGCTCCTTCAATGAGCGGCGTAGGAAGGGTAAACGTCTCGGAATAGGTTCCGTTAAATTTCTCCGCAAGATCACGGGCTAGCTCCACGTGCTGCCGCTGATCCTCTCCCGTCGGTACAAAATCCGCGTTGTATAACAAAATGTCCGCCGCCATCAGTACCGGATAATATAGCAAACCGGAATAAATATTTTCATTTTTCGCCGATTTATCCTTGAATTGATGCATACGGTAGAGCTGACCGAGTGGGGTCAAACAGCCGAGAACCCAGGCGAGTTCCGTGTGCCCAACGATGTGGGATTGAACGAAAATTGTACAGCGCTCGGGATCAAGACCACACGCAATGTACTGGGCAACACAATTGAGCGTCCCGTTGCGAAGATTCGCCGGAACTTGCGGAATCGTAATCGCATGCTGGTTGGGTATGAAAAAATAACAGGTATACCCATCGAGCACCTTCTGCCAATTGTAGGCGGCTCCAAGAAAATTTCCGAGATGAAGTAACCCGGTCGGCTGCATACCCGTCAGTATAACTTTCTTTTCACTTCCCATAAATTTTACAGTATCCAAAACCTGTAATATCTTCAATGGAAATCACAATCTTATTTTATGGCAAATGGGCTTCATCCACAATTCGCCTATGAATAAATCAAAGAAATACGGAAAAGCTTTATCTTTTCTGTGTCTTAAGCTAATTCACAGCATTAACAAAGTGTCCTAAACTTGCCAATCGACCCCTAAGCAATTCTCGTACGTTTTCGCCTTCCACATCAAATGAATTGCGGCCATTTCCGTCCTGCATATTCAATAACCCAAATACTAAGTCAGGATACCTTACAAATGCGTTAAATATGGTTGTGAGTAAATCTAGCCATCCTGCTTCTGCCAATACATGAAATATGGGTTTGCTACCGTTCGTTATTTGGCTTCCCAAGACCCCATATAATAGAGTTGGATTTCCTACTATTCGATCAACCATAAGATCTGCGATTTCACGATTTCCACCACATATTGCATACTCCAAAGCCTGTTGAAACATTCTTAGACCTATCAGTCTTCCGGGATCTGTTTTCCTCATCACGAGACGCACAAATGCCGTTTGACCACTTGCTGCGGCTACGACCAACGGTGTTTCACCGTGATCGTTCACTATTCGCAAAAGATTCATTAATGCATACTCACCAATGCATCTTATGGGGTTGATATTTGCGTTTGGATTTCGTGCTAATTCGAATATTTTTCGAGCATCTAACGCCGCATCCACGTCGAAGTTAAAGGACAATAAACCGAAAACGGTAGAAATACCTATCTTTCTCACAACATGTATAATATTATTTTTCATAGCGGCTTGATATATGCATACTAGGTTATATTGTGTCAAGAAAAAAATGAAAAATTTTTTGGTACATTCATTTGCCAGCACCAATATTTTTTTAGGCGGTGTATTCCGCATCCTTTTTAACATTTTAAGCTTTAGGATTTCCTTCAAAAACGTCTGATAGGGGCGATCCCTGGCCATCTGGATAAGATAATAAAAGGGCGAGTAGTGTCCGCTACTCCCTTTTTAACGGTGCCGTGATACATCCCGGAAAGCTTTATTTGGGGAGAATTCCGAAAGCCCCTAATCCTCCCCTCCATCGGGGCGATGCCCCTCGGAGTCCTAGGCGCAAACCTATATATTGTGTTTTTTCTATTCGACATCTAAACGCTTCGGATTTCCGTTGTGGATTTTGTTTGCGTTTGTTGCAAATGGCAAGGGGAATTTTTCCCCTTGAAAACCCCTACCGGGAGGCACCGCCTCCTGGACCTGGATCAATCCGCAGGGTCCAAAAAGAAAAGAAACTTGACCTTGCGGCCGAGGTCAAGGAGTCGCTGACTCCTTGCGGGAATCCAGAGGGCAGAGCCCTCTGGCCCCCCTTCAAAACTGCGCGCGCGCGGAACGTATCGATACCCTTTGCCGTTCGATACTCCAGAAATACTTTGTTTTTTCGGGCAAAGCCCTGGAAAAAATTATACCATGGAAGGGGAAATTGTAAAGGAAACCGTTGGCAATGGATAGTCCGAACGGTTAAAGAATTCCGTTGTAATGGGAGACTGCGTTGTCCTAAAAATGCAGATATTTTCCCGTGGTTGAGAAAAGATGCGGTTGGATACCATGAGTCCAGTAGGATATGATCAATTATAAGGAGCCTACTGCCACCAACAAGGAGCCAACCGCACCCGCTTTGAAACTCTTAAGATTTCTTATGGTACTGTCAACGCCATATTAATCGCAGGGGATAAAATTTTCAGCTGCAGGAAACGGTGATGCCGACGACGACGACCGAAACCATTGCCATTAGTTTGATTAGGATATTGAGGCTGGGACCCGCCGTATCTTTAAAGGGGTCGCCGACGGTATCGCCAATGACGGCCGCTTTATGGGCACTGGATCCCTTACCACCCATTGCACCTTCTTCGATATATTTTTTGGCGTTATCCCATGCTCCACCGGAATTTGCCATAAAAATTGCTAGGACGAAGCCGGAGGATAACGCTCCGCTCAATAGTCCGACGACACCCGATACTCCGAGGATAATGCCCACTAGAATTGGGGAAAGAATGGCTATGAGCGAGGGAATAAGCATTTCCCGTTGGGCTGAAGACGTTGAAATTTTGACGCATTGGGCATAATCTGGGATAGCTTTATTTTCCATAATTCCTGGAATTTCACGGAACTGTCGCCGCACCTCTTCCACCATACTGGATGCTGCCCGTCCAACCGCATTGATCGATAATCCACAGAATACGAAGGATAACATCGACCCAATGAAAAGCCCCACTAAAACTTTTGGATTGAGGAGATGGATTTGAAAGTAATTGATAATGTCATTGAGTGTGAGTGTACTCACGAGAATATTATTACCATCTAGCATGACCGATTGTTTGCCGATGTTGAGCATACTTCCTTTGATTGCGCTCATGTAGGAGGCGAGTAGGGCTAGAGTGGTTAGCGCCGCGGAACCGATTGCGAAGCCCTTTCCCGTTGCCGCCGTCGTATTACCGAGTGCATCAAGGGCGTCTGTCCGTTTGCGCACCTCTTCGCCGAGACCGCTCATTTCCGCATTCCCACCCGCGTTATCGGCGATGGGACCATAGGCATCCGTTGCCATTGTAATACCGAGTGTCGAGAGCATGCCCACCGCTGCGATCGAAATACCGTATAGACCCATGATGATATTATTTTCTCTACCCTGGTTTAGAAAAAAGGCTAGGAGTGTACCGATAACGACCGCTAGAACGGGGATTGCGGTCGATAGCATACCGACACCGATTCCGCCGATGATGACCGTAGCGGGACCTGTTTTTGCTTGTTCTGCGACGTGTCGGGTTTGTGCGTAGGCCTGGGAAGTATAGTATTCCGAAGATTTTCCAATGACTTCACCGGCAACTAAACCGATTACAACGGCACCCCATAGTTGCCAGAGCATGTCCGGAAAGTCTAATAGATAAAAGATCAACAGCGAGGCCAAGAGAATACAGATACCACTGAATTTTATACCCAATCCCAGGGAGCGAAGTAATTCCAAGCTACTCGCATTTTCCTTCGTTTTGACGACGAAGATTCCCAAAACGGAAAGTACTGCCCCCGCTGCTCCTATGAGAAGTGGTGCCAAAATAGCCTTCATCTGTAAATCGGCATCGCCCCTCGGAAAAACTGCTGCTCCCAGGGCCGCCGCCGCCAGGATTGCCCCGTAGTAGGATTCGTAGAGATCGGCGCCCATTCCCGCTACGTCGCCAATGTTATCGCCAACGTTATCCGCAATGGTCGCTGGGTTTCGCGGATCATCTTCCGGTATGCCTTCTTCGACTTTTCCCACCAAATCAGCTCCCACATCGGCCGCTTTTGTGAAAATACCACCGCCAACGCGGGCAAATAGTGCCTGCAGCGATGTCCCCATGGCGAAGGTGAGCATGGTTTCCGTAATGAGGATCATCCGATCATTGAGGGGCCAGGCATCTTCGAAATGGTTTAGGACCACGAACCAGAACGAGTAATCCAGTAGCGCTAGGCCGACCACCGATAGCCCCATTACCGCTCCACTGCGGAAAGCGACGCGCAGGCCGTGATTCAGTGACTGTGATGCCGCAAACGCCGCCCGCGATGAGGCCTGAGTCGCCGTCTGCATCCCGATAAATCCCGCCAGCCCTGAACCAAGCCCCGCCGTTATAAATGCAAACGGTACCCATCCGTTTTGGAGATTAAATCGGTAAGCCAGTAGCGCAAGGAAGATCGCTACGATCCCAAATACGAGGGCGACAACTTTGTACTGCTGCTTTAAGTAGGCCAGTGCTCCGTTGCGGACGTAGGTGGCAATTTCTACCATGCGCTCCGTTCCTGCGGGCTCGCGCTTCATCATCCCGAAAAATTGAGCCGCCATGTAGAGTACAAATACTGCCGCTAAGGGAATTAACCAAAAATATCCTGGAATCATAATTTTGAACTATTAGGAAAAACTTCTAAGTGGCGACTAAAAAATTTCAACAATTTTCACACACCCCTCCAATAAATAAAAAACTTCCGCCATATCTATCCATATGAGTCATTTTTTCAATCTTTTTATGAGCATTATTTGGCGCTATTCCCGATCGATTTTTTCCAACAACTCATCCGAAATTTCGTAGTTCGCGAAGACATTCTTCACGTCCTCCAGATCCTCCAATCGCTCCTCCATGCGGAGAATTTTTTTAGCCGTTTCCTCGTCATTAATAGCAATCGTATTGTTGGGGATGTAGGCCAATTCGGAGGATGCGACTTCGATCCCAGCCTTTTCTAGCGCATGTGCCACCGCGTCGTAATTGGCGACGGCACTCAAAACCTCGTAGCATTCGTCGTCCACTTTGACGTCCTCCGCTCCGGCATCGAGAACGATTTCCATCAAATTTTCTTCTGCGATTTTGGTGCGATCGATGATGAACTGCCCCTTGCGCTGGAAACTGAAGGCCAATGCACCCGCACCGGCTAAATTCCCGCCACATTTACCGAATGTGCTCCGAACCTCCGAAACCGTACGATTCTTATTATCCGTGGTCACCTCGACAATCATACCGATTCCTCCCGGGCCGTAACCCTCGTAGATGAGTTCTTCGATACTCATTCCCGGAATTTCACCCGTTCCCTTCTGGATCGCCTTCTTGACGTTATCCGCCGGCATATTGGCGGCCTTTGCCTTTAGGATGACGGTTCGTAGCCGCGGATTAAACTCCGGATCTTTTCCGCCGTCGCGTACGGCGATCGTAATTTCCTTGCTGAGGATACTAAACATTTTCCCCCGTTTAGCATCGACGGCTGCTTTATGGCGCTTTGTGGTCGCCCACTTACTATGACCTGACATTTTTTCCTCCTAAACTTTTTAGTGACCGATCCACCTTCTATGGAAGTTGCGGCAGAAGGCAAGGGGAATTCTTCCTCGCCAGGGGGGCTCCGCCCCCCTGGGCAGCAGGAGCCCCATAACAAGAGACGTAAATTGGACTTGAAAAAGCTCCCGAAAATAATTCTTTGAGAGCGAAAATTTGTAATGGAATACGAAGCAGTCATTGGGTTAGAAGTTCACGTGCAAGTCAAAACAGTTTCAAAATTGTTTACCCCATCGGGATATACCTACGGTGCCGACGCTAATACGCTCACGGACCCCGTCGTTTTAGGACTTCCTGGAACACTGCCCGTACTCAATGAAGAAGCCGTCCGCCAAGCAATTCGTACCGGCCTCATCTTTGATTGTACCATTCCTGAAATCACCCGTTGGGACCGTAAAAACTATTTTTATCCCGATAACCCGAAAAATTACCAAATCTCCCAACTCGATCACCCGATTTGTAAGGACGGTTTCGTCGAAATTGAATTGCCAGGACCCTCACGAAATGTGATGGGCGAGCATAAAAAAATTGCACTCGACCGTATCCAACTCGAAGAAGATGTCGGTAAATTAACCCACGAAGGGGAACAAAGTTTGATCGATTTTAATCGCGCTGGCGTCCCACTCATGGAAATCGTCTCTCTTCCTGATTTGCAGTCGGCCGATGAAGCCTTCGCTTACCTCACTTC
This sequence comes from Puniceicoccales bacterium, assembly GCA_031259665.1. GTDB lineage: Bacteria > Verrucomicrobiota > Verrucomicrobiia > Opitutales > LL51 > LL51. Next base: position 16,120 of record JAIRLD010000012.1, read on the forward strand.
CCTGCGAATGCACTTGTCCTATGCCAATATTTCGGATTGCGATATGGAAAAAGGCCAAATGCGTTGCGATGCAAATGTAAGTGTACGCCCAAAAGGACAAAAAAAGTTAGGTACAAAGGTCGAGCTCAAAAATTTGAATTCCATTTCCGGAGTCCGGAACGGTATCGCCTATGAAATCCAACGGCAACAGCAGGTTCTCGCCCAGGGCGGTCACATCGTCCAGGAAACGCGGAAATGGGATGCCGATAAAGGCGTTTCTATACCTATGCGTTCCAAGGAAACGGTCAACGATTACCGCTATTTTCCGGATCCTGACCTCGTCCTCCTCAAAATTGAACGCTCATTCGTCGACGAATTGCAACAATCGCTTCCGGAATTCCCTTTCCAAAAACAAGAACGGTTCTTTATAACCTATGACTTGCCCTATACCATCACATCAGTATTTTACCCAAACTCCGAGCTCTGTGACTACTTTGAGGAGGCGGTCAAATTTTATAACCAACCCAAAGCTATCGCAAACCTCATCGCCAATGATTTCCTGCGAGAACTTTCCGAAACCCGACTCAGTATCACGAAAAATAATTTTCGTATTACTCCGCAACAACTGGCAGAATTGGTAAAATTAACCGATGAAGGTACCATTTCTAAACAAACGGCTCAGGATATCTTTATTGAGATGTTTAGAACGGGGAAAGACGCAAAACATATCATCGAAGACAGGGGACTCGCACAAAATTCAAACGAACAGGAATTGGTCCACTTCTGTAAAGCAGCCATCGAAAATAATCCCAAAGCCGTTGCAGAGTACCGTTCGGGAAAAATAACGGCCATCAACGCACTAAAAGGTAGCGTCATGAAAGCCTCAGGCGGCCAAGCTAACCCAGCCTTGATCGATAAAATTTTACACCAATTGCTCGACTCATGAACCTCGTCGATACCCATTGCCACCTCGATTCTTTTGGAAATGATCTCGATTCCATTCTACAGCATGCAAAGGAAGCAGCCGTCGAAGCAATGATCACCTGCGGTACGGAAGCCGCCGATTGGCCTCTCCATCGCGAAACCGTAAGCCAGTATCCGCATATACACTACTCGGTCGGCATTCATCCCACAAATGTAACGCCCAATTGGGAAACAGATCTCGAAATATTGGAACAATTTTTCTCCAAAATACCAAAACCCGTCGCCATAGGCGAAATTGGTCTCGATTACCACGGCATCAAAGGTGATGCAACAGCCATTATCGCAAGGCAAAAGGAAGCATTTCGACAACAACTTTTGATCGCCCGACAATACGATTGCCCCATTATTATCCATTCACGCGATGCCTTCGAAGATTGCAAAACTCTGATCGATCAGTCCCAATGTAATTGGGAAAATATCGTTATTCACTGCTTCTCTGAAGATGCTGCAGCAATTCGTACGGTCAACACCCGAGGTGGACGCGGCTCTTTTACGGGAATTGTAACCTACAAAAATGCGGAAAATATCCGCCAAGCCCTTTTCGCCCAAGGCGTCGAACGGCTCATGCTGGAAACGGATAGCCCATATCTGGCTCCCGTTCCCTTCCGATCGAAACAAAATGAACCCGCCTTTATCCGCGAAACAGCCCGCTATGTTGCAACATTATTCGCAATGCCGGAATCGGAACTTTGCACTCTTACAACCCAAAATGCAAAGGCATTCTTTCGCATTGCCTGAGGAACTTTTTAGCTTTTTTAATCATCCGTTGCCCCTCCCTTAAATTCTAGCAGTAATATAAATGAAATACTTCCATATAAAAGCTTGACAAAACGATAAAAAACCTCAGGAACTCCGTCGCTCGTTTTTGACACGCCGCTCGCTCCCTCCCTTTGCCTTTTAGCCTTGATTCTACTCCGTTATCTGTCAAGTCGAAAAAACATTCCTATTATCGGCTAAAGGAACGCCGCCACCTGGATTTAAACATAAAAAGCTTGACAAAATGATAAAAATCCCCAGCAAGGCCTCAAAAAAGGCCAAAATGCTACAGTAAAAACTTGGAAATCTTGCGGCTTTCTGTCGCTTTGCTGCTGCATTATTGGAAATCTTCATACCTTTAGTTGTCGATGCCAATTTCGCACTACCTCAAATCGTCCTAAGATTTTTACCGATTTTGTCTTTCCACAGGATAAATAAAATTTTATTTTATTGTAAGTTATTGATTATTCCATAGTATATTTCCGGTGATATAAAAAGTGTGGTATCTCAAAAAAAGGAAAATACTCTGTCTTTTACTGTCCTGCGACCTGTTCGTCGCACGATTGAATGCGACGGCTTTAACCGTTGACACGACCTCAGATTTTAAAATTTATGGCCATAAATGCGACAAACAAGCCTCATATAAAGACTCGACTGGCCCACAAAAGTTAGAAGGAGGAACCATTATTTACATCGGTAAAAAATTAACTTCCGGAGGCTATGGAACCATCTATGAAGGATCTCTGGGCCATCGAAATTTTATTATCAAGCAAATTCGTCCCGAAAAGGGTACCAAAGGCCGACGCGGAATTCAAATAGAATGGGACAATTCCAGGGACTTTCTGGGTAGGATCGCCGAAAAAATGAAGCAAGATCCCATCCAATACGGCAAACTTCTTGAAACGGATCCCATTATTCCCGCCATCGCACAGACAACAGACGGATCACTGATCCAAAAAAAAGTATCGGGCCAGGATCTCCGTAAAATCGTTTTTAGCGAGCAAACGCCCTATCGTTTTGGGTTCCCGGACCAACTTCCGGGAGCCATAACCTGCGCTGCAGATTTTTTCAGAGGACTCGCCCTACTCCACCATCTGGGATTCGTCCACTGTGACATTAAGCCGGGAAACATTATGATCGACGACGAGCACTATCTTTGTCACATTATCGATCTGGGTGGTATGAAAAAAATTGGCAAAAAAATCCACATACATTCCAGTAATGGGGCTCCCGAATTTATCGAGCAGACCTGTGCCATTAAGGATTATAAGGCGCAACAAAAAGAACTCTTAACCGAACAAACTCAAATCGCGAGTAAAATAGAAGCCGCATCGGATAGCGAAACGAGCGAACAACTTCAAGAACGCAATAGGGCCATCGAAACGCAACTTCTCGAGATTGCCGCCGCGATTGAATCGGCAAAAAAAAAGCGCGACGCAGTCGCGCGTCCCGCCTACGACATTTATTCGTCAGTTCCCATTCTACTAGCAATCCTATTTGGTAAAACCGGTTATCAATTGGCCCATTATTTATATTTTCTCCAGGAGAAAGATTCCGTTCCCTTTCAGTATCTTCAAATCGCCAAGCAACCTGATTTTGACGGTGAGGAATATTTTATGAATCGTTGTTTCGAATTGAATCAAACTATGCAAGAGAAAACCGGCCAAACCTATCCCGAATCCATGATACGACAATTAGCCAAATTACTGGCCCGCATGTCCTCTTTGGATCCCAACGAACGTCCTTCGGCCATCGAAATAATCGAAACATTGGAGCACATGACATCTTTCTTTGTATAATATTTACCTTTGGGATCGAATTTTGATGAAAATTATTGCGCCAATTATTTTGGCATTAGGCAACTAAAGGTATGGAGATAAAAAGTCCGTCCGGCGCGGAACGCGCCGGGTTTGGCCACAAGGTCAAGTTTTTTTCTCTTTTTTTCTCCCAGTTACGCGCAACTCCTGTGCAAAATTGCACAGGAATTGCGCGTAAAAAATGCACATCTGTTTCCCAGGTCCAAGAGGCGGTGCCTCCTGGCGGGGATTCTAAGGGCGCGCAGCCCTTAGATAAAGGTAGGATTTTTATTTACAACCAGTTGTGAAACTGGACCTGTCTGAGCTATTGGGTGAGGCGATAAGGCGGATACATGAAGGAAGGAGTGTAACGAATTTATTGGAAATGAAATGATTTTGATTGCAGAATTTTGATCTTTTTTACAATGAGCCGTTGTGGGACGATTGAGGAGTAGAGCTAGTTTTTCGCTCGTCGAGTTGACGATAATCGTAGGAATTATTGCGATACTTCTGGCGCTTATATTTCCAACTACAAATTTAATTATCGAGCGATCGCAGCGGGCGAAGGCGGCACGTAACTTGCGGACAATAGCACTAGCCCATGCACATTTCATCAACGATTTCGGTCGGGCAATCCATTTCAGCGACCTCTCCGCAATGAAGGGTGGAAGTGGCGGTCCCTACGATGTCAATTTATTGGCTGCGGTACTTGCAAAGTATGGTTACATTAAAGACGTTTCCGTCTGGGCTTGGGATTTCGATTATTTGGTGAAAAATTATAAACAAAGCCAAGGATCACTGCCGACAAGAATATACAACGCCGACAATAGTCGCATCGATCCAACATTTGCAGGACAAAGAAGTGGCGGCAATTTTCCACTCAGCGTGGCCTGTTGTGTCGTTCAATCTCCCAACTTTGACTATTCCCAATTGCTAAATTCTAAAATTCCATGCGCGTGTAGCCGCGGATTGTATAGTAACGGCCGTTGGTGGAAAAAATCCGATGGCAATATAGGTGGAGTTTGGAGCGATAAAGGTGGATTGATCGCCTTCTTTGACGGCCACGTGGAATGGTTTGATAATATATCGGGACGATTCAAAAAATATAATTCGACGACAGCAACGACCAATCTATGTGAAATATTCCCCAATTACCATGTAGGAAACTGGGCCGATTCCTGTTTCCTCAATTGGCAAGGTAACGGCTCCTATGGTAGTTTACATAATTAATATTTCAAAATAAACAATTTGATGTTTTTGCTCCTTTAGTTATAATCTTTTCATGAAATATTTCGCCGAACGAAAAAGTTTTACACTCGTGGAATTGATGACCGTAATCTCAATTCTAACGGTCTTAATAGCCCTCACCTACCCCGCCGTCCAGGCCGTTATGAATCGTGTCCACCGCGCTAAAGCTGCCAATAACTTGCGCACTATCGCCCTCGCCCATGCCCAGTTCATTACCGATTTTGGCCGCGCAATTACCTTCTCGGATATAAAAAATATTGGGAATAATACCTATAACGCTAACAATTTCGCTGCCATCCTCGCAAAATACGGCTATATCAATGACGTCTCCGTCTGGGCCTGGGACTTCGATTATAAAGTTAAAGCCCATAAAAATGATACTTCCAAAACTTTTCCCACGGAAATTTATAATAAATCAATCGAAAGAACTCACACCCATTTCCAGGGCGGAACCTTCCCTCTAAGCGTCGTCTGCGGTATCGTCCAGTGCCCTAACTTCGACTACAAAACACTGCTCAAAGGGAAATACCCCGCCGCCTATAGCCGCGGACTTAAATCCAATGGCTCCTGGATGGAGTTTTCTACCAACGATAACGGCGGTGTCTTCGGAACTAAAGGCGGCCTCGTCGCCTATTACGACGGCTCCGTCGAATGGTGTACCAATACGGTTAACAAATTTGTAAAATATTCCGATAAAACCAAAAGTTCTAAGATCTGCGACGCCATCCCCAATAGCCACAAGTCCGTAGAGAACAAGAATTACACCGATTCTAATTTTTTATTCTGGAATGCCCCTGGCCATAGTATCTGTTGTAACATCTGAGTTAATGTAAATTTCAGAGGGTTCCGACTTGCCTAGAGGGCTCCGGCTTGCCCAGAGGGCTCCGCCCTCTGGACTCCCGCAAGGAGTCGCAGACTCCTTGACTTCCTTTGGCGGCCCAACCCTGTGCAAACTTTGCACAGGGTTGGCGCCTAAATTGTTTTT
>JAIRLD010000119.1 GCA_031259665.1 Puniceicoccales bacterium
GAAATTCGCTACCCTGTGATTTATGGATACTGATGGCATAGGCGAGGGTGATATCGCCAAGATCGGAGCGGCTTAGTTGTACCGACTCGCTATTAAATTTCACAAAGACGGTTCCTTCATTGGGATCGAAGTGGTAGATGGTACCGAGGTCGCCATTGAAGATATTTTTTTCGTAATCGTTGCGCAACTGGATGACCTTATCGCCGAGTCGGAAGTGGCACCATGGGATTTGTTTAGCGGATCCGGATAGGGTATGTTGAAGTTTTTCATTGAGGACAGCAATTCCTGCGTTTCCCCTATGGATGGGTGCGAGGACTTGGATATCGTTAACGGGATCGATTTTGTAAAGTTTAGGCAATAGGACTGTACAAAGCTGTTCGATTTTTTGCGTACATTCTTCGGGGGAGTAGGCGATGATGAAATGAAAATCATGTTCTGGGAAGATGTGATCGAGGTCGGTTATTTCGGGAATGACCTCAGCGTTACCGGCGATGATATGATGGGCGAGTTGGACGATTTCGCTATGTTGGCCTTGGCGAAAAATTTGTTTTAGGTAAGTTACGGAGAATCGCTGGGAGGCGATAAAGTCTGCCAGGATGTTACCGGCACCGACGGAGGGTAATTGATCGATATCGCCGACGAACAATAAATGAGCGTGATCGGGGATAGCATTGAGGAGGGAAGTGGCGAGGCGTGTATCGATCATACTGGCTTCATCGACGATAATAAAGTCGAGGGGCAATTGATTTTCCTGGTTAAAGGAAAACTGGCCAGTTTTTGGGTTAAATTGTAAAAATCGATGGATTGTTTTAGCTTCCGTACCCACCGTTTCCGTCAACTTTTGGGCGGCTCGACCGGTTGGGGCGGCGAGGCCAATTTTGACATTCTTAGCGGATAGGATAGCGACTAAGGAGCGTAGGATGGTTGTTTTTCCGGTACCGGGGCCGCCGGTGATGATGGACAATTTTTCCGTTAGCGCATAACGGAGGGCGGCGATTTGTTCATCGGCGAATGTAAAGCCTTCCCGCTTTTGGGCCCAGACGATCGCATAATCGCAACGGATAGGGGGTAGGGCAGACTGGGCGAGATGGAGGCGATGGACCTGTTTAACCAGGGTTGTTTCGAAGCTACTCATCAGGCTTGTTTGGAGGAGATCGTCGGCGATGACGTTAATTTTTTGGAATTGGATGAGTGTTTCGAGGCGATTGGCGATTGTTTCTTGACCGATTTCGAGGAGCTGTTGGGCGAGGGTGAGGAATTCTTTCCGTGTGCAGGCGGTATGGCCGGAGAGTTCGAGATTAGAGAAGGTGAATAAAATTCCCGCGTCGATTCTTGCGATATGGTTACTGGGAATACCCATATTTTGTGCAATTCTATCGGCTGTTTTAAAGCCGATTCCATCGATTTCCCGGGCGACGCGGTAGGGATCGGACTGAAGAATTTGTTTTGCTTCCTGGCCGTAGATTTTATACAAACGTAGGCAAAGAGCGTTTGAGATATTATAACTTTGGAGAAAGATGAGGATATCGCGGAGGGCGTATTGTTCATCCCAAGCGGCCTTAATGGTGCGGGCGCGTTCGGCACCGATTCCTGGGACTTCGCGTAAGCGTGCGGATTCGGTAGAGATGATATCGAAGGTATCTATGCCAAAGTAGTCGACAATTTTATCGGCGTACACTTTTCCGATGCCATGGATGAAGCCACTGCCGAGGTATCGGCGAATGCCATGGACATCCGTTGGTAGGGTCGACGAAAAAGATTCGACGTTGAATTGGCGGCCGAATTTCGGATGTTGGGTCCAATTTCCGGTGAGGAGGAGTGTTTCGCCGCAATTAGCGCCGGGGACTTTACCGCAAGCGGTAAAGGTTTGTTGTTCGTCATTTTCCTCGCGCATTTCCATAATGGAAAAGAATGTTTCTTCGTTACGAAAAATGATGCGTTCCAAAATACATTTTACACTTTCTGCCAAGGGATCCTCCTATATTCATATTGGGAAGTTTTTAAAAAATTCAAGTTTTTGAGGACCATAAAAATAGGGATAGGAAAAAATCGTGGAATCATTTTTTCCATATTTAATTTTGGTTAGTTTATGGATTTATCCGGATAGCTATTTTACGTTTTCGATCCTCGTGTCATCGAGGAATGGAAAATTTCGACATGCCGCTCACTCCCACCCTCTACCTGCAAGCTTTGGAAGAAAATCGGTGGCTGTCAAGCTGCTTTGGGAAGTATTTTCTCAAAAAACAATTTTTCCAAAACAATTTCCCGGAAAATAAATTAGAAAAAACAGAAATATTTTATATTTTTCGCTTGACAAGATTCGCAAATTCGCAATGATTACTACATGTTTATTTTACAAAGCGTAAAAAGTAAAAATAAATCTTTTACGTTAGTTGAAATTGTATTTACAATTGTTATCGTTGGAATTTTACTAGCCATTTTCTTGCCGGTAATGAGTTCGATTAAACTCAGCGCGCAAAAAATAAAAGATGTGTCTCATTTCAAGAAAATTACTGAGGCCTGGTATGAATGCGTTATTAATCGCGGCTGGACATTGGGTGAAGGCAATGGTGATGGATCTTTTTGGGTTTTTGAGTCTATAGAAAAAATGGCAGGCTACAATAGAAGTAACGCCTCCGATATAGTTCTGAATGATCCTTATGTTTGGGTTTCTCCCGGTGATAAATATGCTACGAAAATCTTAAAGGAAGTAGTCTGTCAGTTTGATGGTTCGGGAAAAATTAGCTTGGCTTCTCCGTGGGGCAGTAACGTAAATAATGATTTGTTTTCTGGGGGAATATGTGTTAGTTACTGCTTTATCGCGTATGGTCCTATCTCAAATGTTCCACTTGATACAACACCTCTGGCCTTTACCCGGGGACTTTGTACTGATGGTACCTGAGATGAAAAAGCCGGACTTTATGGCTCTAAAGGCGGCTATGTCGTTTTCTGTGATGGCCATGTAACTTGGTTCGAGGGGGTGCCGGCAAGATTTTTGAAGTGGGATAGAACAGGCTATACCTTCGATATTCGCTATGCTGTGCCATATAATGCTGAAATTTCCTGTGGCTTTGCGGTAAAAGGAAGCTATAAAGGTGGTAATTCTAAATTAATCCTTGAGGAACTCGGACAAGGATAATTAAATGAATCTCAGATCTGAATTGTATCATGATAAATCATAGGTTTGCATGACTAATAATGTTATATCATCGAAATATCGATGACAGATAGAAATTTTCCACATGCCGCTCGTTCCCACCTACTTTCTGGCTTTGGGAGAAAATTGAATATTGTCAAGATGCTATTTGAAAAATAAATCGAAGAGAAAAATTCGATGAACAATCATAAAATGTGGGTCGAGAAAAATAATCTTCCGAAATTTTATTTAAACTTTGACAATGATGGCCAAGCAATACGTTTATTTCCATGAACGCAATCGATAAATTGATGGACGGCATCGATACAATCGTCGGCCGAGAGGTCCTAGCCGAACGTTTATCCCAGAAAAAAGTCCTCAAAGTAAAGCTTGGTGTTGATCCAACTCGTCCCGATTTGACCTTTGGTCATATGGTCGTCTTCAATAAGTTGCGCCAATTTCAGGATTTGGGCCACGAAGCAATTTTGCTGATCGGTGACCATACCGCCACCGTTGGCGATCCTTCCGGCCGTTCTTCTATACGACCAGTATTGACTCCGCAGGAGGTAGAACAAAATGCCCAAACTTATCTCGAACAGGCCTTTAAAATTATCGATTCCAAAAAAACAACGATCCGCCGCAATAGCGAGTGGTTCCGTAAAATGACATTCGATGACATGCTTATCATTGCGCGTAAAATGACGGTTGCGCGAATGCTCGAGCGGGACGATTTTGCGAAACGTTACCGCGAAAATGAACCTATTTCCATCGTCGAATTTCTATACCCACTTATGCAAGGCTACGATTCGATTATGCTCGAAGCTGACGTCGAACTCGGCGGAACGGATCAATTTTTTAATTTATTGGTTGGCCGCGCGCTTCAAAAGGATTACGGTCAGCCGGAACAAATCGTCATCACTATGCCACTCCTCGTCGGTCTCGATGGAAAACGAAAGATGTCAAAAAGTTACGATAATTATATATCATTTAATCATTCTTCAAAGGATATGTTTGGGCGGATTATGTCAATTCCGGACGAAGTGATGTGGGCCTATTTTAAGTTACTGATGGAATATTCCGACTGGGTAATCGAAGCACTAAAGAAACGGCATCCCATGGATACGAAGAAGTTTTTGGCGCAATCGTTAGTGGCGCGGTTTTTCGGTCCAGAGGTTGGCGAAAAAGAGCAAGCCGAATTTGAAGCGGTATTTTCACATAATGAAATCCCGGAAAATATGCCAGAATTTTCACTACGGGCGATGGCAAAGGATCCGATTACTTTAGCCGATGCGATGGCACATTCGCAATTTTTTGAAAGTAATAGGGAAATCCGTCGGTTAATCGAGCAAGGTGCGGTCAAAGTAAATGGAAAAAGTGAAAAAAATTTTAAATTTTTCTTGCAATCCGATCATTGTCCCCACATCGTCCAATCGGGAAAGCGCATATTTTTTAGAATTGTTCCCTAGAAGAGTAAAATCTTGATCGGTATTGTGCGGGGGTATATTTTTTCCTTTCTGGAAGTCTTCCAAATAACGCGGATGGCGAAATTAAGGGGGAAAAATAAAGGCAAAAATAGCGAGAGAAAAAGAGGCAAAAGCCGAAATTTGGGGACGGAATTTGGAAAGCGTAAAGCCAAAAAGGGATTTAAATT
>JAIRLD010000075.1 GCA_031259665.1 Puniceicoccales bacterium
CAATGATCACGGCCCCAAGTCCGGACTAACGGCATTAGATCATGCAGAAGATGCAGGTCGTCGTGAAGTGGCGAATTATTTGTGCTCTCAAGGTGGAAGGCGTGCTTCCGGACTTTAAAGCAAACGGATTAAAAGAAGTATTCAATGGTGTGGAATAAAGTGCTGCCCTCGTCGCGAAGCGACGAGGGCAGGTTTCTGATCTTAGCGGTTTGATCCAGGTCCAGGGGATGGATCCCTTGGCAAAGAGGTCTAAGAGGGAAGGATTCCCCTCGCTTATGTATGGGGCTTTACCCCATACCCCACAAAGAGTCATGGATTCCTTGACCTCGATTTGCGGCCGAGTCCTGCGCAAATTGCGCAGGGCGTAGCCGCAAGGTCAAGTTTTGCCCCCGCGGCTACGCCGCGGGGACTCTTGTAATACATGTTTTTTTAATTGTTGGCCGAGTCCATGCGCAATGCGCATGGACTCGGCCACTCTTTTTTTACTTGGCCTTGCGGTTTGATCCAGTGGTATTATTATCACTGGATCAAACCGCTAATCCAGGTCCAGGGGATGGATCCCCGGCAAAGAGGTCTAAGGGGGAAGGATTTCTCCTTACCCTTTTAAACTACTGTCCAACTTTTCTTCGGAATCATCAATTTCGACGATACGGCTAACACCGATGAGGTGATCGCCCTTTTCGAGATTGATAAGGCGAACTCCCTGAGTTGTACGACCGATAACGCGAATACCTTTTACAGGTGAGCGAATGGTTTGTCCCCGCTCGGTTGCGATCATGACTTCGTCGCTATCGTTGACGGTCAATGCTGCCGCAACACCTACGTTTTTGGCCATTTTAATTGCAATGACACCGAGTCCTGAACGCTTTTGTAAGCGATAGCTGTCGAAGGAAGAACGTTTTCCCTGACCATTTTCGGCGGCTATCAGAAATGTTGCGTTATTATCGACGATGGTCATGGCGACAACGTAATCTCCCGGATGGAGGGTAATGCCACGGACTCCACGGGTTGCGCGACCCTGATCGCGTAACTCCTGTTCACTGAAGCGGATCGACATACCGCTGTAGGTAATGAGAACGAGTTCATCTTGGCCATTGGAAAGGCGTGCCTCAATGACGCGATCGCCATCATCCACGTCAATGCCAATAATCCCGCCCCGGCGGTAATTGACGTAATCGTTGAGGTTTGTTTTTTTTATGATACCATTTTTGGTACCCATTACCAGGTAGCGTTTCGCTGTAAACTCGGGGAAACAAATCATTGCCGCCATTTTTTCCTCGGCTTGCATTTCGATGACGTTGACCAGAGCGCGTCCTTTCGCGGTTCGTGCTCCTTCTGGAATTTCGTACACCTTTTCGATATAAACCCGTCCATTGGTCATGACGAACATGATGTAATCGTGAGTACTCGCCGATAGAAGATGGGTAATAGTATCGTCATCCCGCTGACCGGCTCCGATCACACCTTTTCCCCCGCGTTTTTGGGAACGGTAGGCAGTATTTTCGGTACGTTTGATAAAACCATTGGCGGTAATGGTGATGATACAGCCTTCGTTGGCGATGACGTCTTCCATATGAAATTCATCTTCGGCGGGTAAAATTTGAGTCAGACGTGGCGTTGTATAGAGTTCTTTGATGGTGACGAGTTCCTGGCGAACGACTCCTAAGAGTAGCTGTTCGTTATTTAAAATGTGACGATATTCTGCGATAATTTTTATCAAATCGGCGTATTCTTTATCGATTTTATTTTGTTCTAGGCTGGTTAGTTGGTAAAGTCGCAGTTCGAGGATCGCATCTGCCTGACGATCGGAAATAGGATATTTCGCCATCAGTTCGATTTTTGCGGCGTCGCGGTTAGAGGATCCGCGAATAATTTTTACAAAATCGTCAAGATTAGCGAGTGCAATTTTATAGCCTTCCAGGATATGGGCACGGGCTTCGGCTTTTTGGAGGCGGAATTGGATACGGCGAAAAATGACTTCCCGGCGGTGGTCCAGGTAGCAATCGAGCATTTCTTTGATATTCATCTGTTTGGGCCGTCGCTTATCCAGTGCCAGTAGAATGACGCCAAAGGACGATTCTAGGGGGGTTAATTTAAACAATTTATTGATGACGACTCGGGGAGATTCATTGCGTTTGAGTTCGATAACGATGCGCGTATGTTCATCGGATTCGTCCCGCAGATCGCTCGCTTCGTCGATAATTTTTTCATTGATCAGTTCGGCGATTTTGGTCACGATTGTTGCCCGATTGGTGTTGTAAGGAACGGTTGTAATGACCAGTTGTTCGCGATTATTTCCGAGGGGTTCGACTTCGATAACGCCGCGGTTGCGGATAATTCCGCGGCCTGTGCGGAGATATTTTTGGATATTTTCGATGCCGATAACGGAGCCACCGGTCGGAAAATCGGGGCCCTTGATGATACCGCACAGATCGTCGATGGTGGTGCAGGGGTCGTCGATCATACGGCAAAGGGCATCGATCAGTTCGCCAAGGTTATGGGGGGGGATATTGGTGGTCATACCGACGGCAATTCCCGTGGAACCGTTCATCAATAGGTTAGGGAGTGCGGCGGGTAGCACGGTAGGTTCGACGGTACTTTCCTTGTAATTGGGTTGGAAATCGACCGTTGCTTCATCGATATCGCGGAGCATTTCCTCTGAAATTTTTTCCAATTTACATTCTGTGTAACGGTAAGCCGCGGGGGGATCGCCATCGATGGATCCGAAATTTCCTTGGGGGGTGATGAGTGGGTAGCGCATGACCCAATGTTGGCCAAGACGGACGAGTGTTTCGTAGACGGAGGAATCACCATGGGGGTGATAATTTTTCAAGACTTCTCCTACGATACCAGCACATTTATCGAAGGGGTGGGAGCTGATCAATCCTTCCCTCAGCATGGCGTAGAGGACGCGGCGCTGGACAGGTTTGAGGCCATCGCGCACATCCGGTAGCGCCCGGCTAACGATTACCGACATGGAATAATCGATATAGGACCGTTGCATGACATCGGTAATGTTAGTTGAAATAACTTTTTCTTGGGTATCTTGCATGTTATGTGGGATATTAAGACAATTCCAGTGCAACTTTCAACGTCAATATCGCGGTACATTTACGGAAATTTATGCAATTTATCCAGTTTTTATGGTTATCACTTATCTGACGGAGATCAATATTTTCGATACGAATGCTTAAAGGCTTTGAGTCGGAATGAATGGAAAAAATTGGAATAAAATTTTTATTTTTCGTAATATATTTTTGATTTCCAGAAAATATTTGACAAATAATTTTAATAATTATACTTACAGATTATAAAATACGTCTATGGAAATTGAACCATAAGCGTAGGACTGAAAATAATTATCAATTAAAAAAGGAAAAAGAATGAAAACTAATACACAAATAAAATCAATAATGTTGGGGAGTTTTCTCCTCTTGGATACGATGGGAAGCATGTCTTCTCTACAGGCGGCGCTACCTATGCCACTTAATGCAAACGAACAACAGATATATTGGCGAATGATACCTAGATTGAGAGGAGCCATAAGAAATGGGATGAATGTCAATGCAAAAGATGAAGATGGGCGAACGTCATTACACAGGGCTGTAAGAGATTTTTCTATAACCCCTGGAACAATATGTGCTCTGATATATGCTGGAGCACGTGTTAATGAAAAAGATAATAATGGACGAACGTCATTATATGAAGCTGTGTTTGCGGAAAGAAAGGATGTAGTTGATGTTTTAATAGCGGCTGGAGCAAATGTTGATGAGGGAAATAATGATGGTGAAACGCCGTTGCATTTGGCTGTTTTTTCAGGAGAAATCGATATAATTAATGCTTTATTAGTAGCTGGAGCGGATATCAATGCAAGAGATAGCAAAGGTCAGGCACCATTACATCGGGCCGTGCTCGTAGGAAATATTGATTTGATACAGATTCTTATTCGAAATGGAGCAGATATTAATGTAAAGGATATCTATGGCAATACACTACTGCATGATGCTGTATTTATGAAACAATACGAGGTGATAGATATTTTAATTAGAGCTGGAATAAGAATTAACGAAAGGAATAATGCTGGTAATACGCCGTCAGGTTTTGCTCGTGGCTTAGCTCGGGTGTTTAGAAGTGATTATTCTGAGATTGGGCTGCTATTGCTTAGAGCAGGAGCGGCAATGTAATGAATTAAAAATTCATACAAAAGGCAATGTGCATGGGGCTGAAGTAAAAAACTTAAGCTCCATTTTTTATTGAAGAGATTTTCTAGGATTTTTCCGGCGATTTTTTTCATGGACTAGGCCCATCGATGGAGGTAGTAATTGGCGAGTAATCGGTGCATAAAAAAGACTTGACAGAGCAATAAAAGACAATGAGGCTAGGAAGCGTAGGGAGGGCACAGAGTGCGTTTGGATTTTCGGAATGCACAGTAAATATATTTACAAATTATTAATTGATTATTGTGAAGTATACTATTATTGATCTGCCGAAAATTGTGGAAGGACACGAATAAGAAAGGAAACTAGATGGAAAAAATACAAATGGTAATTGGCGAGTAATCGGTGCATAAAAAAGACTTGACAGAGTGATAAAAGGCAATGAGGCTAGGAAGTGTAGGGAGAGCACAGAGTGCGTTTGGATTTTCGGAATACACAGTAAATATATTTACGAATTATCAATTGATTATTGTGAGGTATGCTATTATTGGTCTGCCGAAAATTGTGGAAGGACACGAATAAGAAAGGAAACTAGATAGAAAAAATACAAATGGTAATTGGCGAGTAATCGGTGCATAAAAAAGACTTGACAGAGTGATAAAAGGCAATGAGGTTAGGAAGTGTAAGGAGAGCACGGAGTGCGTTTAAGTTTTTGCATTAGTGGTAAATCTATTATTAATATTTTATCTATTTTACTCTAAAATGTAGAATAACCGATAGCAATGAGGATATAGGCTACGACACCAACGGAAAGGCCATAGAGTAGAAATGGCCAGAAAGTCTTTTTGAGGATATCTCCTTCGCGGTTCGATAGACCGAGCACGGCACACACGGCTACGATATTATGGACGCAGATCATGTTTCCCATGGCACCACCTACTCCCTGAGCGGCGAGGATAACGACCCGCGAAAGTTTTTGTAATTCCGCTACATCCCATTGAAATTGGGCGAAAAGGATATCGGAAACGGTATTAGAGCCGGTGATAAAAGATCCTAGGCCGCCCACGTAGGACGCAAATAGGGGCCAAATTGGTCCCACGATACCGGCGATTGCTTCGGCCATGACTCGCGGCATAGATAAAATATGGGTGTTGACGCCTTCTTTTGCCAATTGGGCGATTAAATCCGGGTTAGTAAAATTCCCAGAGCCTTGAAAGATTTTGACTAGAGCTACCGATGCGCACAGGGAAATCGTTGCCGTCTTCATCTTTGAAAAAGTTTCGCTCCATGCTTTAGCGGCCTTACTCAGAGGCATACGGTGTATGAAAATTGTTAAAATAGAAATGAGCATAAAAGGAATTGTTCCCGGCAGGTAGAGTAGTTTGAGACTCCCTTCATCCACATCCTTATAGCCAAAGATATCGTCAAAAAAAATGACACCATGCCGATTAAATAATTCCTTTAAAGGTAGGATATCGATACGGGTGAGTACGAGAATAATGCCAATGAGTATATAAGGCAACCAGGCCATAAACTGACTCATTTGTGGTTTAAGTTCGTCATTGGCATTGAAAGTAATATTTCCGGACCAGTTTTTTTCCCATTTAGAAGTTTTTCCGAAGGTCCATATTTCTTTTGGGACACAAAATCCGTACTGAGCGCCGAACATAATGATGGACAGGCCGATCAAGCCTCCAGCTATGGATGGAATTTCGGGGCCTACGAGCCATGCGACGAGTAGGAATGGGACGGAGAAGGCTATGGCGGCGAATATACAAAATTTCCAGGCAGCGAAACCGTCTTTCCAGGAGCGATTAGGGCCGAAGAATCGGGTAATAAATCCCAGTGTGAAGATAGGGAGAATAAAAATCATAGGGATATGCATGAGAGTGACAATTTGTCCGATAGCTTCGAAGAAGTGCTCATTGGATTGGAAAATTCTCTGTTCGATTGCCCGTTCGATTAGGATTTGTAAGGAGGCGCCAAAGCCGGTGATAATGGGAGTACCGACGGCGCCGAAGGTAACGGGAAAGGAATTCAAGGTGAGGCAGAGGATAGCCGCAGCTAGGGGAGGGAATCCGAGGGCGAAGAGTAGGGGAGCTGCCAGTGCTGCTGGAGTTCCGAAGCCGGCGGCTCCTTCGACAAAGGCGCTAAACATATAGCCGATGATAATGGCTTGAATGCGCATATCTTTGCTGATATTTTGCATACCGTATTGAATCGTTTCCATAGCGCCGGAGTATTGGAGTGTATGGAGGAGAAGGAGGGCGCCGAAGACGATGATGAGGACACTGATGGCGTTAATGACTCCCTGCAGGCTGAGGGCTGAGACATAGAGTAAGGGGAGGTGCCAAACGAATAGGGCAGCAAGTGCGCAGGTTAACCAGGCGACGGTCATTGCTTTTGCGGCACCCCAACGCAATCCGACCATTAACACGAGGGCCACTAAAATAGGAAGTACCGCGACGATTGCCAATAAATTTGTAGACATAACGATCCTTTTCTTGCCTTCAAGGCATGTGCCATTATAGTTACAAATTTCCCAAAAACAATAAAAATGAAATAAAAATTATCGCCCACGAACATGGACAATAAAACGTAAAACATGACAATAAGATGTAAAGAATCCTGATTTTACGTTTTGTTCTCTGTTTGGGAGCAGTGTGAGTGGCGTTGAGGGCATTATCTTCGGTTGTGAAAATACTTGACGACAACGAAAAGTACGGCAAAGCTAGGAGATAGAGGGAGGGGCGAGCGTCGCGTAAGGAATTTCGATTTTGCATTTTTTATTTTATTGATCAGGCGTCGATATAGGTAGCGTTAAGGGCATTATCTTCGATGAAAGCGCGGCGGATGGCTACGTCTTCACCCATGAGCATGGAGAATATGGAGTCCGCTGCCGCCGCATCTTCGATAGAAACTTTCAGCAATTTTCGCGTAGTCGGATCCATTGTTGTTTCGAAGAGTTGTTTGGGATTCATTTCTCCTAGACCTTTGTAACGCTGGATTGATAGACCGCGGCGTCCTAGTTCTCGGATCTTGGAAACCATCTCCAACCCAGAGTACATCTCCAAAATATTTTCCTGCTCCATCCTCATATGTTCGACGATGTGGTAGCAGGGGTGATTTGTCGTTTCGAAGGTACTCAAATCGATACCGACTTGAGCTAATTGTTCCAGCAAATTTTTTAGCTGTGTCGCTTCGAAAATCTCGTGAACCGTAATGCGTTGGCGAATTTTGATACCATCGATTTCGATTTCTCGGGTTGTCGAACCCTCGAAAATATCATCAACAATGGCATATTCCGTGTAAAAACTTAATCGTTCTCCTTCGTCGAAAAGAAATTTAAAAGATTCTTCGTTTCCCGAACGGATACGGGCGATAAAGCGGGGGAGGGTGAGATCCGGGCGGTGTTGGTCGAGGTAGAGCGGTAAGGGGCAGCCATGGCGTAGAATACTAGCACCCAGCGTTTCAATTTTTGAAAAAATATCAATAATTTTAGTGACTACCTCCGGTGCGAAACGGTGATCATCGACCGCTCGAATCAGCGTCACATCCTCCGTACCCAACTCGAGGAGAATTTTATTCAGTTCGCTATCATTGTCCACGTAGCGTTCTTTTTTACGGCGCTTAATTTTATAAAGCGGCGGCTGGGCGATGTAGACGTAGCCGTTGTCAATAAGTCCGCGCATTTGGCGGAAAAAAAATGTGAGCAAAAGCGTTTGAATATGGGAGCCGTCTACGTCTGCGTCGGTCATGATAATGATCTTATGGTAACGGCATTTATCCGCATCGAAACCACCCACTTCATCGTGGTTGCCGATCCCTGTTCCACAGGCGGTAATAACCATGCGAATGGCTTCGCTGCTGAGGACCTTGTCTAGACGTGACTTTTCCACGTTGATAATTTTACCGAATAGGGGTAGAATGGCTTGAATGGAGCGGTTGCGTCCCTGCTTAGCGGAACCACCTGCCGAGTCTCCTTCCACGATAAATAGCTCGCATTTGGCCGGATCTTTTTCGGAACAGTCGGCCAGTTTCCCCGGTAAACCGCCTCCTGTCAGGGCACTTTTGCGGACCGTTTCGCGGGCTTTACGGGCAGCTTCACGGGCACGGGCGGCGTTAAGGCACTTATCGACGATTTTTTTCCCGAGGCCGGCAGTTGTTTCGAAAATATATTTTAAATTATCGCCGACGATTTTTTGAACGATACCATCCACCTCGCTATTGGAAAGTTTCGTTTTCGTCTGGCCTTCGAAGCGTGGCTCTGGAACTTTTACGGAAATGACCGCCGTTAGTCCTTCGCGGACGTCGTCGCCGGTGAGCGTGGGATCTTTTTCTTTGAGTAGGTTATTAGCTTTAGCAAAACCATTAATGACGCGGGTGAGTGCGGTGCGAAAGCCTGATAGGTGGGTGCCGCCTTCGATATTATGGATGGAATTGGCATAGGCGTAAATCAGGTCATTGTAGGAATCGTTATATTGCATGGCGATATCGACCGTTACCGTATTACTTTTGGCTTCCGGTGTCGTAGAACCGGAGAAGGCGATCACGTTATCATGGATAGGATTTTTCCCGCGATCGAGGAATTCGACATATTCGGCGATGCCATTTCTAAAGTTAAATACTTCCCGTTTATCATTGCGTTCGTCGTTAATGGCGATGGTGATACCGGGGTTTAGGAAGGCAAGTTCGCGGAGGCGTTTAGTGAGAATATCGTAGCGGAACTCCCGGGTTTCCGTAAAGATTTCGGGATCGGGGGTAAAGATAATTTTGGTGCCCGTTTTGTTGGTATCGCCGGTGATGATCATTTTTTGCGTCGTTTTTCCCTGAGAAAATGCCATATAGTGCACATGGCCATCCCGTCGGACTTCGACCTCAAAGGTCTCCGAGACCGCATTGACGCATTTTGCGCCGACGCCGTGGAGACCGCCGGAGACCTGGTAAGCGCCCTTACCGAATTTACCGCCGGCGTGGAGGTTAGTCATGACGAGTTCGAGGGCAGGGATTTGATATTTTGGGTGGATATCGACGGGGATACCGCGGCCATCGTCTTCGGTGGAACAGGAGCCATTGAGATGGAGAGAGACGGTAATATTTTTGCAATGACCGGCGAGGGCTTCATCGATGGAATTATCGACGATTTCGAAGACGCAATGGTGTAGGCCGCGTTCAAGGGTATCGCCGATGTACATATCGGGGCGTTTACGCACACCTTCGAGGCCTTCGAGTTTTTGGATTTTAGAGGAATCGTAGGCATCGTTAGGTATGGGCATAGGATTTTGACTCATTTTTTTCTATAGTGGCATAAATATATTGTTCGGCAAGCAAAAATCAAGAATATTTCACGGAATGACTCTATTTATTTTTCCTTCAATGGCGGGATGATGGTGCCAGGCTTGAGATCAAAAGATTCTCCACTCCACACTTTTTTTCCAATATCCACCAAGCGCGGATCATCCGTAAAGCCTTCCAATTCTCCAAGCTCTGGATCATTGCATGCAATCAGATCTTCCCAATCGATCGCTTCGATATCGGGTGTTCCCAGAAAAACGAAACCCTTTTCTAAAATATTTGGTCGCGGTTCAGCAATTTCTGCCGGCTTATCCCCGAGCATAAATCCCACTTCGCCCCGCTCGCCTATCGCTACAATTTCGATTGGGAAGTCCCTCGTATCCATAAGGTCTTTTATATTTTCTATATCATTCATTTAATTTTCCTTCGCTTTCTATTGAAAATATTATCTTTTCATATTTTGTTTAATTTTGTTTAATTGTGGCAGGGATTCCACTGTAATCGCCTACAATTTCAATGGATGACGTCGCCAAGAACCCAGCAGGAGGATAGATAATCCGAGCTCTCGCAAAAGGCAAATTCATTTCATGCGTATCTGTACCGCTGCCATTAAAAAAAGGCACAGGGCTCCCAATTGATGAAGATTCTGTTATAGAGTGTTTTATGGTTACCGTATCGCTCGTTTTTGTTTGATCATATCCAGGATGGCTTTTGCGCAAACCTTCACGATTCATGCCACGATATACTTTGCAGGTATGACTATGAGGGCCTCTACCAGAAAAATCGCATTTTCCTAAAACGAGAGCTGTAAATGCCTGATTCATGGTGAGTATTCTTGCAAATTGATCTTCTCCTCCGCAATGTCTAGTGCAATATCTGTTGTGTTTTGCTTTTAAGTCATTTTTGGAGAACATTTTAAAACGTCCATTTAGATAGGCGTGATACAAGATTACCGCCTCATGCCTGCCAAGTTTTCCTCCTTTTTATGTCCACCAAGATAATAGTTATCACCTAAAGGCTCAGCATCTTGGCGTTGCATAGCAAAGAAATATTGCGCAGCTCGGCTTACTTGAGTTTCACTGGAAGCTGCTTGTCTCTTCAAATAAAATTCCATTATTTTGTGACTGCCACCATTGGCATCCATGACTTTATACATTTCGGTAGTAGCGTTTTTATAGGAAGTTATTAGTGATCGATGCAGTTCATAAAACTCCTCATGCTCCTCATCTGTCGTTTCTGGCGTTATTTTTGGCGCTTTATGCGAATCTAGAAGCTCTTCAGGCAACATCTCATCTATTCCATTTTGATAAAGAAGGGCCATATCGGTGCCCACCTTTACGGCAAATTCTGGCTTATCGCCATACATAACCATTTGTGTCGCATAGGATTCGATATACGCCTGCTGTTCTGGAGTACATGCTTGAAAATTCTCTATTTCTCTTAGTTGTGCCACAGCATCCGCTGCCATTGCTTCTTTCGCCTGTTTAAACTGAAGAACCATATTTCTCCCTAATTCTACTGCAGATTCTGGAGTTTCACCTTCTTTAATTTTTTGCTGGATTGCGGCTTCAATTTCCGCCTGCTGCCCTGGGCTACAAAATTGAAAACCCTCCGTTTGCTTTACTTGGACCATAGCATCCGCTGTTCTTTCTGCATTTTTGTCCCGCATCAATAAAGTTGACATATCATACTTTTCGAGCCATTTTTTTGCTTCCAATTGAGTGTGAAAATCTTTGATGGTGATTTGTCGTGTGGAACGATTTTGCATAGATGAACCATCGACTTCGGAATTCGCTGGTTCATCCTTTCCTACAATAATCCTTATTCCTCTTGAGTTTTTGATGATCTGAAGAGAGGATCTATCGGGAGTTTCAAACGAACCACATTTTTGTACAGCTTGGGACGCATTTACACTTGACCATTGGGTTGAGTTACTTGTAGTACTACTTAATCTATCTGACATAATTTCCTCCTAATAGATGAAGATTGCATGAAAGTTTTTATATATTAAAAGCTTTTTTGATCTTTCGCGAATATCATTCAATATTATTACACAAAAAGGTATAATTTTAACGCATTTTCAGGTAGTTTCGGGAGGTGTTTCATCTGTTTGAATTGGAACAAATTCGCACTTGTATCGCTCATCGAATGCTTCAAAGCTGGGCATAAGAAGTGCGAATACGTCACAATGATAATAGAGATCCTGGAGCCATTTTTCGTTCTTTTTTCGTGGAAAATTGACACCTCTGGCCCAGACGGTATAACCTGTCTCCGTTTCACTTCCTTCTACTTTACCGCTCTCGGGAAATCTTTCGGTTAATTGGGCGAGTGCTATTCTTACTTCTTCCGGGATTTCTGGTCGCTTGAGTTGGAAGCCAGCATATTTCACTATACTATCCGCAAGCATCGCCAATATAGCGGCTTGGCCTCTATGGCAGGTAGAAGATTGGCTCCAAATATACATGAATTTCTTCATCGCTTGCGTAAATGCTGCAAGAGCTTCTGGATTACTGGGATTTTTTTTCAAATGATTTGCTTCCTCCATGCATTCCTTGAAAATACAATTACCAATGAACAACATATTTTGTTTGGAATGAAAAATATGTCCACGGTCGGTTACTTGAGTTTCCAATACGGTTGTATAGTTCTTTGGTTGGAGCATTTCCCAGTCCTCAGGAAGGGTGGTGTAATCCTTGGATGCTAGCCAGTGAACAAGACGGACTTGCGCCGGGCTAAATATATTATGAAATGATTCGACAAGAAAACCCTCATCCATTGGTATTCCGAAGTACTGCATATTGTTCGAGCCTGCCACCATAGCGACGGCGTTCCGTGCCGTTGCGAGAAATATTACAATTTTCTCCCAAAAGGCTTGCACCGCTGCATTATTTGACAAATCGAGTTTATCCCGCTCAAGTGCCACCTTTAAGACATTAGTAATCAGTTGTCTGAGTGGGATGGCAGTTTGCTTGAAAAAGTTTTCATTTCCATAACAACCGGCGGTAAATGTTCGAAGGTCGGCTTGTGTATTCCTTTTATTGACAAGTATTTGTTCAATCTCTGCGACTTTGCTTATGTATTGGCTTCCTTTTGTAATTTCTGGGAAAAATAAATCAATATAGGTTTCGGCAATACACTTACGGCTGCATTGTGCTTTATCATCGGAAGTTGTTATTTTATCTTGTGTATCTTTAATTATTTTTTTCCATTTTTCTATTTTCCGTGTACCATCTTTTTCGTACCATATTTTTTGCTCGGCATTCCAGTCGTAGTTATCGATATCTATAGTTCCGTAGGCGCCCTGTTCAAGAAACATTGCCCATAGCAACAAAAAATATATGTGCTTCATTTTATTCATAAGTAAATGTGATATTGTTGAATTTTACTTTAATGCCAATATTTTTTGATTATTTTTACCGAAAAGAGGTAAAAATATGTACTATAATAGGTACTATGGAATGTGTATTTTATTTATTTTTGTTGCAAAATTGAAGGTATCGTTGGTAGGTTGTGCTGTTAAGCTTTTATTTGTTTTTTACGGAAATAAATATAAATTATAAAATTCGGGAAGTTACCGCGCGGACAATCTTCCCGTGTGTTGATATCAATATTTTGTTTGGTGAGCAGCCGAATTAGGTATACTGAAAAAGGTATGATTTTAACGCATTTTCAGGTAGTTTCTGGAGGTGTTTCATTTGTTGGAAGCGGAACAAATTCACACTTGTATCGCTCGTCGAACGCTGCAAAGCTAGGCATAAGGAGCGCAAATACGTCATAGTGGTAATAGAGATCCTGGAGCCATTTTTCATCGTTTTTTCGTAGAATATCAATAGATTCTCCACATTTTTCTCCACGGGCGTTGCGGCGTTGGGTGCGAACGGCATAACCTGTCTCCGTTTCGCTTCCTTCTATTTTATTACTATCAGGAAATCTTTCGGTTAATTGGGCCAACGCTGTCCTTGCTTCTTCTGGGACTTCCGGACGTTTGAGCTGACAGCCCGCATATTTTGCCATACTATCGACAAGCATCATTAGCATAGCGGCTTGGCCTCTATCGCAGGTAGTGGATTGGCTCCAAGTATACATGAATTTTTTTATCGCCTGTGTAAATGCTGCAAGGGCTTCTGGATCATTTTGATTTTCTTTCAAACGTTTCGCTTCTTCCATACATTCCTTAAAAATACCACTACCAACGTGCAACATACTTAGATAACTGTGGTCAACGTACCCATTTCCCCTTACGGCACATCCAAATTGGCTTCGTTTTTGGTAATCGCTATTTGCTTGTTGCCCTAACTTCAGGGTGTCCCATTGGCTGGGATCAAGAGGATACAAATCGGTTGCTAACCATCGAGCTAAATAGTTTTGTGATTCACTGAATGAGATATCAAACGGTTCCCCTATATAGTTAGCGTATCCATGTAAAGATTCATTCGGGCTAATCATGTCATAGTCAATAAAAAAATGCATTCTAAGCTGCGCGTTAAGCTGCGCTTTAAGCTTTTGTATATCATCGGATGCTTGGGGATGGAGTAAATAGATCAGTGAGTCGTTATATAGGGAGTTACTTTGTTTAAATTGGGCCTTAAAAGTATCAGAAGTTCCATATAGCGGTCTTGCTAGATCTCCAAATCTTTCCATATTTTCCGAATTCGTTACCGCAGCGATAGCTCCTCGTGCTATTGCACTAAAATGTACAATTTTTTCAAAAAAAATTTGTACTTCCGAGTCATTGTCTGTATCAAGTGCCTGATGTTCAAAGGCATCGGTAATTAATTGTCGAAGTGGGCCAGCAGTTTGCTGGAAAAAGCTTTCATCTCCATAGTTGCCGGGAGTCAGCGTTCGCAGATCGGCTTGTTCATTCCTTTCATTAATAAGTCTTTGTTCAATTTCTGCCATTTTGCTTATGTATTGGCTTCCTTTTGTAATTTCTGGGAAAAATAAATCAATATAGGTTTCGGCAATATATTGGCGGCCGCACTCTGCTTTATTGGATGAGGATTTTATTGTGTTTTGTGCATTCTCTGTAGTTGGCCTAGGGCATCTGTTGGTAAAAATAATTTCTTCCCTCCTCTTTTGATCGCATATATTTCTTACTTGTTCGAGATTCCAGTTATAACGATCCACATCAATCCCCGTATGTGCTGTAGCTGGTGGAGAAGCAAGTTCTGGTGAAGGTTCCGGAGGTTGTACGGACGATACTGAGTCTACTGGTGTAGCGAGTGGTTGAGTCTCTGGCTGGAATATTTGCTGCAGCGTGCTTTCGCCATCCATCTCGGGGCTGATTTCGTCCATCTCGGAATTGATTGGCGCAAACGTACAGGGGTATCTTTGGTTGAATTTTTCAAAAGAATCCATGTAAAGTGCAAATGTGTTAGCATGGTAAAATTCTTTGAGAAATTCTTCATTACTTTCTTCGTCCTGTCCATAATATCCAGAATAATCTTGATTGTCTGGGTCAGATGGATCACAATCTTCGGTTAAATTTTCCAGCACTGTTTTTATTTCCTCTGGAATTTTAAGGCTTTCAAGCTTGAAGCCGGCATATTGGGCTATACTATCTATGAGCATTTCCAATATAGCGGTTTGGCCTTTTATGCAAGTAGTGGATTGACTCCAAACATACATCAGTTTCTTTATTGCCAATGTAAATGCTGCAAGGGCTTCTGGATCATCTTTGTTTTCTTTCAAACGTTGTGCCTCCGTAATACATTCTTTAAAAATATCACTACCGACAAACAATATATTCATTGCGGAATTGTCAATTTTTCCATAAACTGATATAAATCTTCCTAACTTGCTCTCTTTCCCATCCTCCTCATCTGGTATGCAGTCAGAATTTACCGCATCGCATTCATAGGGATCAGAAGGATGCGTATCGTCCCCCATCCATTGAAGAAAATAGGTCCGTGCTTCGCCAAATGTATCACCGAGTGGATTGGGTTGCTTGCAAGTTATTGGTGGTGCTCCAAAGTGTTCCGAGTTCTTCAAGTTTGCTACTGCAGCAATTGTTGTTTGTGATATCATATTAAATATCACAAACTTCTCAAAAAAATCTTGCAATGCTTCGCTATCTTCCGGAAGTGCTTTTTGTGCGAAGGTAAAGATAATCAATTGTCTCATGGGCCCGATAACTTGATTGAAAAAGCTTGTTTTTTCGTGGCCTTCGGTGCTAAATATTTGATGACCAACTGATTTGCTTGTACCGTGAGCAAGCATTTCTTCAATTTGTCTAACTTTATTTTTATATTCCTCATTGCCTCGTTTAATTTCCGGGAAGAATGATTGAATATAAGCTTCGGCGATACATTTGCGGCCACACTGTTCTTTATCGGGAGAGCGTGATATTTTGTATTGTATATTTTCAATTTGTTGTATCCAATGACGGGTCAGCCTCTGACCATGCGATTGATCATACCTTATTTCCTCGTTGGCTCCTATTCTTTCTTTCATTATCTCCTGCCAGTCATGAGTATCTACATCTATTCCAGTATGTTTAACTGGCGAAGGAGAGGCAGGCTCTGACTGGGGTTCTATGGGATGTTCGAGGAGCTCTATTGGTTCTGCTGTATCGGATATGAGTGGAGGAGGAGATGAATCTTCTGGTTGTTCATCGAGTGCAATGCTTGGTTCCATTTCTGGGTCTGCTTCAACGGAATCATCTGAATCTTCCCTACGATGTGGCGAAGCGGCGAACGCTTCAGAATGGCTTGTTTGCAGTTCGTGGCCTTCTAGGGGCATATCATCAATTTCAAGGGCAGCATATTCCGTTGGAGGAGTACTTCCTGCAACTTTTTCTCCTGGTCCCATTAGGACGACACTCCCTTCTGGAGTTTTCAGTCCGCTCTTACTTTCTGAGTGTTGAGACGAATCCACATTTGGTTGCGGCTTCAAGCCACCTAAAGCGCTACTTAATCTATCTGACATAATTTTCTCCTAATAAATAGAAATTATATGAATATTTTTACATAAAAAATATTTATTTCAATAATTATACCATACGTTAGTTTTTTGTAATTTTTTGTTGCCTGTCAACAATAAAAAAGTTTTGTTTTTTGTTTCATGATTGAATTTTTTGATAAAAATATGCAAAAAAGAATCCGTCCCGGAAAGGACATATTTTGCGATTATCCGATATTTTCCAACTAATTTATTTGTGGTACCGTTCCGATTATTCAGAAAAATGGTTTTGTGAGAAAGGTACCACTATTTGCGAGTTTTCTTTGGAATTTGTTTTTCGGGTAACGGATTATTGATTGCTTCCGTCTATTGCGAAGAGTGTGGGCTGCGTCTAAGGTGGCGACCGGGACCATGTCTAAAGTGATGACCAGGGCCGTGCCCAAAGTGTGGTGGCGGTGGGCGGCCATGTTCGCCATCACCGGAAGAGTGACCCGGACCATGTCTAAAGTGATGACCAGGGCCGTGCCCAAAGTGCGGTGGCGGTGGGTGGCCATGTTCGCCATCACCGAAGGGGTGGTCTGGACCATGTCTAAAGTGATGACCAGGGCCACGTCTAGAGTGGCGACCAGGGCCGCGTCCGAAGTGGCGCGGTAGATAGCATTTACCATCGTCGCAGGGTTGGTCAGGGCCGCACCGACACTGGTGCGGTGGCGGTGGTTCATGTTCGCCATCACCGAAAGGGTGATCTGGGCCGTCTCCTGCTTTATCCTGCAACGGAGGCTTAGTGGCCGAGGGACTATCTGCCGAAATGTAAGTATTGCTGAATAACACCCCCGCTATTAGGGATGACATATATTTTAAGTGTATTGTTTTCATGAGTTGATATTATATTATTTTTTATAATTTTATTGTCAATAAAATTTCTACTCCAGAAGTATTTACAAAAAGACAATAAACTTTACGCGGATGGCGAAATGAGATGGCTTGAATAAAAGGGGAAAGGGCTTAGGAGGATTAAATGAAAATTATTCCCCTAAGCTTGATTGGATTATCTGTCGAAGGGGATGACCTTTGCAAGGAGAAAAAGATAATGCCATTAAGAAGACCAGGAAAAAAAGTAGGCTGTCCATCGGCGAAATGGTAACTATTTATGTTTGGTTTTTAAGATCGAAAGGGAAGGATTTTAAGACGTTTTATGAAGGATGTCAGGGGCAGTTTTGAGGGAATATTTTCCAGCAATGCCAGATTATTCCAACTTTTTGAAGCAGAAAAAAAGAAAGGCAAAGTGTTTTTCCAATTGGCACAACGGGAGGAAAAATCGGGGTTC
>JAIRLD010000120.1 GCA_031259665.1 Puniceicoccales bacterium
ACAATGGACCACTGTATATGCCAATAGCGTCATAATGCCCATCATCGCTTTTCCTGACCACTAAGCTTCCGCTAAATCCGCCACCAGCCAAAAGCTTAGAATAAAAAGACTTTGTTACACTAAATTGCTCAAAATATCCTTCACCTCTGGCAATTATGCATTCTATTTCATTCTTTTCAGCCTTCGCCATTTCTAAAAATTGTCCTGCTTTTTCAGAAAGTATTTTCGCCGCTCTCGTTATTCTGCCATTTGCATTCAAGACGGAGCCTTTT
Organism: Puniceicoccales bacterium; assembly: GCA_031259665.1. Lineage (GTDB taxonomy): Bacteria > Verrucomicrobiota > Verrucomicrobiia > Opitutales > LL51 > LL51. Next base: position 273 of record JAIRLD010000120.1, read on the forward strand.
GCTTTCAGGAGATAATCAGTCGCTTGATTGATATATGCCTCATACGATTGGGTACGCAATTTTTCCTCAATTTGCAACAACGAAAATTTTGCCATTTCACACGGAAGGCCCGCACAACTACATCCCTTCATATTTTGAAAAACACCTTGGCCACTCAAATCTAATCCATTTAAAATCATTGCCTTTTTTATACCAAATCCCAAAAGAGATCGCTCTTGCTCTGCGGAAAAGACTGAAGATAAGCGACGAGTTATATGCCAATCCCTTAATCCTGTCAATCCATAGCCGATAACTACGGGACGTTGATCCACGGGAAACGCCTCTCCCAAGGGTCCCTCTAAATGGATATGATGATAAGGGGGCACTGCACTGACTCTTTCCATTTCAGTGAAAACATTTAGTTTATCCAGCTCGATTCCAGGAACAATCTTGCCTTCAAATTTCACCGGTTCTTTCAATATACATATAGCCATATCGTAACAATTTGTTCCCTCATCATTGCCGGTTAAAAGGTATATATTGGTAATGGGGATATCATCCACAAATTCCCCCCGTCGACACTCTGCCTTGACGCTGAGAATAAGATTATCTTTACCAATTTTAAACCATCCCTCCCTAGAACAATATTTAGCATTAATCCATTTAAAATGCCTTAATTTCTGCGAATGGATCGATATAACTTGGTCGCTTCCATTTTCAGGCGAAAATAATTCCTCAATATTATTATTTTTATCATGGAATCTTCCAAAATCACGTAATACGACATGCGCACAGGCCAGAACGACTCTTCCCTCTAATCCCGGTTTATCCACATTGATTAAGGTACCTGTGCCGATACCCGACCCCAGAAATTGGTTATTATAATCATATAATTGATTAACGCAAACAACATTTTGTGTAAATGATGCCCATCTGCTCCCCCAAGCGTGCTCGACATTTTTGGGCGTGTAAAGAGCCTCAGGAATAATACCTTCCGGGCGCAAAGACTCTTTAGCCTCCCTCACTTGCGCTTCGGTACCATTTTTTAAAATTTCAAAGGCATCGGTGATTTGCTCCGCTTCCAATTGCGAAGCTCTTCCATCAAAAGAATCAGTAGCCATCACCTCGCTATAACCTATACCTAGCAATAACCCTATACCGAGTACCCTCAATTTTGTTAATCTATTTTGTAACACAATAGCATAATATTATACTTTTTTTACTCAACGTAAAGCTTTTTCCCGAAAAACTTTTGTGTTTGAATAAATCTCTTTCGCGGTTTAGATCATTCAGTCATGACGATTGTGCTGTTTATTATTTTTTGCGGATTCTGCCTGGGGATTTTTTTTCACTGCTCTAATAAATATCACAGCGAACGGAACACGCTGACCACACAGTTCAAGGATGTTCAGAGGTGTTATACCAAAATTACCGGTAGTTCCCTACCGAGAAGCTACACAACAATTGTGGTGATATCGCGTCGCATTTTTTATGAAACTTTTTATTTCGCCCGTAAACAATGGACCACTGTATATACCAATAGCATCATAATTCTCATCATCTCTTTTCCTGACCACTAAGCTTCCACTAAATCCACTTCTAGCCAAAGGCAAAGCATAAGAAGGCTTTGTTGCTCTAAATTGCTCCAAACATTCTCTATTTTCGGCAATTATCCCGATAATTTTACTTTCTATTTCATTTTTTTCGTTCTTCGCCATCTCTAAAAATCGTCTTACCTCTTTAGAAAAAAATTTTACTGCTCCGCTTTTCTCCGCCAAGGCGGAGGCTTTTGCTTTTTGGAAATAATCAGTCGCTTGATCAATATACTCCTTGTGCAATTGAATATGCGGACGACATTTTACCTTAACCAACGACAATGACAATTCCATCTTGCGACGCAAACATTCCGCACAATTACACCCGTGCATATTTTGAAAGACACCTTGGCCATTTAAATCTAATCCATTTAAAGTTATCACCTTTTTTATATTTAATCCCCAAAAAGATTGATTTTGCTCATCGGAAAAACCTAAAACCAAGTGATCAAATACTACTCCCTTTAATCCTGTTAATCCATAGCCGATAACCTTGGAAAGTACATTTGTAGAAAAATGATAAGGGTATATTGTACTTATTTTGTCGGATTCAGTGAAAACATTTAGTTTATTCAGCTCAACCCCAGGGACGATTGCTTCTTTGTATTTTACCGGCTCTTTCAATATGCATATGGCTATATCGTAGCAAATTGTTCCCTCATCATCACCAGTTAAAAGGTATATATCGGTAATGGGAATATTGTCCAAAAAATTTCCCCGTTGACATTCTGCCTTGACACTGCAGGTAGTATCGTATTTACCAAAACCAAACCGCCCATTACTAGATAAATATCCAGCATCAATCCATTTAAAATGACTTAATTTCTGTGAATCGATCGATATAATTTCATTCCATCCATTTGTGGACAAAAGCGATTCCTTAATATTATTACTTCCCATACGAAATCCTTCATTTGGCAACACGACGTGTGCACAGGTTATAACGACTCTTCCATCTAATTCTGGAATACCCACATCGATTAAGGTACCTGTACCTGTACCGCTAATTACTTGGAATTGGCCACTATCTTTATCACATGTCTTTTGATCAACGCAAACAACATTTTTGCGCAAACGATGCCCATTCTCCATTCCAAGCGCGGTCAATATCCGCTTGCGTGTAACAGGCCTCAGGAATAACACCTTTCGAGTGCAAAAATTCCTTAGCTTGCCTTCCTTGCTCTTCGGTACCATTTTTTAAAACGCCAAAGGCATTAGCAACTTGCTCCGCTTCCTGTTGCAAATATAAAGCCTCTTCATCCTCATCTAAAAAATCAGTGGCCATTGCTACATTGCAACCTATACCCAGCAATAATCCTATAGCGAGTATCCTCAATTTTGTTAATCTATTTTGTAACACAATAGCATAATATTATATTTTTTTTACTCAATGTAAAACTTTTTCCCGAAAAACTTTTGCGTTTGAATAAATCTCTTTTGCGGTTTAGATCATTCAGTCATGACGATTGTGCTGTTTATTATTTTTTGCGGACTTTGCTTGGGAATTTTTTTCTATTTCTCCAATCAATATCGCAGCGAACGGAATGCGCTGACCACCCAACTCAAGGATGCCCAGGACCGTTATTCCGAGATCGCTACGCAGAAAGCTGAACTGCAAGGGAAATTATCCGCCACCGAAGTGCAGTTTTTGCAAAAAAATCAGGAATTTAACCAGCTTTGGGAAAATTTTCAACGGCTCTCCGGTGAAAAAATTGCCGTCGAAACCGCCCGCAACGAAATCCTTAAACATCGGGAACAACTCAAACTCGAACTTTCTAGCCTCTCCCAGGAAATTCTAGAGGCCAAAAAACAAAAATTTTCCGAGGAAACTCAAAAGGAAGTCGGCCACCTGATCGCCGATCTCCAAAAAGAGTTTTCCACCTTCAAAACGGAAATTTTTTCCCCGGAAACGAAATCGCGTACCGAATTGTCGATCCACCTCAAATCACTCCTCGATAGCGTGGAAAAAATGCATGGCGAAGCCGAAAATCTGACCAACGCCCTGCGCAATAACGCGAAAGCCCAGGGCGATTGGGGCGAAATCCAGCTTGAAAATCTCCTCGAACAGACCGGGCTATCCGAGGAAAATGGCGACTATATTAAGCAGGGTAGAGGCCTCGAATTGAAGATCGATGAGGGAGCTGCTAGACCCGATTTCCTCGTAAAACTCCCACGAAATCAGTGGATTTTGATCGACGCGAAGGTCTCCCTTTCCGCCTACGAACGCATGGTCAATGGCACCGACCCCCAGGAAAAAGAACGGTTTTTTCAACAACATATCGCTTCCATCCAAAAACATATTGACGAGGTCGCCAAATATCACCAGATTAAAAACGCCATCGATATTTGCCCATTTTTACTGATGTTTTTGCCCATCGAGTCGGCCTATGCCAGCGTAATCTCGAATCCCTCAGCGAATAAAAAAGATATCGGCGAATACGCCCGCCAAAAAAATGTCATCATCGTATATCCCTCCACGCTATTTCTGACACTGCGACTGATCCAGGCGATTTGGCAGGTCGAAAAACAAAATCTCAATGCCCAAGAAATTGCCGATCGCGGCGGAAAATTGTACGATAAATTTTGCGGATTGCTTGACGAATTGCGAGAATTGTACAAGCTTTTTGGAAAGGTTCACGAGCAGTTTGACGATAAAATTATTCCGAAAATTAATGGCCGTGGCGGGTTACTGACCCAATGCGATGACCTCCAAAAACTCGGTGCCAAAAATAAAAAATCGATCAAAAAAGAGAATTTAATAGAAAGTTAATACCATGTTGGATTTAAAATTCATCCGCGAACATAGTGACGAAGTACGGACCGGAATCGCTAAAAAGAAATTTAGTTGCGATCTCGATGCCTTTTTCGCCGTCGATAGCAAACGACGCGACCTCATTACCCGCTTGGAATCGATAAAATCACAGCAAAATAGCGCCAGCGATGCCGTCAAAAATCTCGATAAAAAATCCTCCGAATTTCAGACAAAAATCGCCGAACTACGGACGCTCGCCGACGGAGCGAAGGCGCTCGATAGCCAACTCGAAACCATCGAAGAAAAATGGAAAGCGCTCTACCTCAGCATCCCCAACGTGCCCCATGAATCCGTACCAATCGGTAAAAGCGCGGACGATAACCAAACGGTTGCGACCTGGGGTGATATCGAAAAAATTTCCAAAAACGCCGTTCCGCACTACGATATTCCCTGGTTCAATCGGCTGATCGACTTCCCACGGGGCGTCAAGGTAACCGGTGCCGGGTTTCCGTTTTATATCGGCGATGGTGCCCGCGTGGTACGGGCACTGGTGACGTTTTTTCTGAACGAAGCTAAGGCCAACGGCTACACCGAGTTCATGGCACCGATCATGGTCAATGGCGAAAGTGCGACAGCAACCGGCCAGCTCCCTGACAAAGAAGGCCAGATGTACCACGATGCGGCGGATGATTTTTACATGATTCCGACGGCGGAGGTCCCGGTGACGAATTTTTTCCGCGATGAAATTTTCGAAGAATCGGAGCTCCCCATTTACCGCTGCGGCTATACGCCCTGCTTTCGCCGGGAAGCGGGAAGTTGGGGGAAGGACGTCCGCGGATTGAATCGCCTTCACCAATTTGATAAGGTGGAGCTGGTCAAGTGGACCCATCCCGATCAGAGTTTCGCCGAACTCGAAAAATTACGCCGCGATGCGGAAAGGCTGCTTCAGAAATTAAATCTTCCCTACCGCGTGCTCTCCATTTGCACCGGCGACATCGGTTTTCCTCATAGCAAGCAGTACGATTTGGAGGTTTGGTCTGGAGGGCAGAAACGGTGGCTTGAGGTCTCCAGCTGTAGCAATTTTACCGATTTTCAGGCGCGGCGTGCGGGGATTAAATTTCGCGAAAGGACAGGGAAATCGGCTTTCGTCCACACGCTCAACGGTTCCGGATTAGCCGTACCGCGCGTTCTGGCAGCGATTTTAGAAAATAATCTCCAGGAAGATGGTACCGTACTCTTACCGGAAGTTTTACGAGAATTTGCCGGAACGGAAAAAATAGGATTCTCTTCATGAGAATTTTTTATTTTTAAGGAAAAATACTTAACAGGTATTTTTTTCCCACCTATTGCACGTCGTCTCAACATAGTGAAGGTCTTCAGAACTTTTTTCAAATTGTAAAGTAGCAACTTGTTTAGTTTGCATGAATTGGTTTCCGTAACAACTAATTTCTTTTCTTGAAAAGATTAGCCGTCATTCTATGTTTAATTTATGGACCTGAGGGGCAATCGCTTACAAATTCAAAGTCAACGGCTATCGCCATCCATGCTCCGCTCTTTGGATGTTTTACAGTTGCCAATGGAAGAACTTCATCGGCTCGTTGCCACAGAAATTCAACGCAATCCACTCCTCGATATCGCTGACACCGTACCCTACGTCCTTCCTTCGAGCGGAAAAGAAAGAAATATTACTAATACAGCCGCGCGCGCGCGTGCGCGCGATACACCAAATGGCGAAGAAGGCAATCTAAATTTTTTAGAAAATATTAGCGCCGAAGATTTGCCGGAAGATTACCTGCTCGCTCAGGTTCCTGATTTGGACGAAGCTACCCAAACGGCACTGAAAACATTGATTAATAGCCTCGACGATCGCGGATTTTTACCGGAAGATGCTGCCCAACAACTCGGTATTTCTTTTCCAAATGGCGAAAAAAATCTCGATTCGCCACTCGATCAATCCCAGCAAAATATTTCTAAGAAAGCTTATGCGATCTTGCGCTCGCTTTCGCCGAAAGGGATAGGTGCCTGCAATTTACAGGACTGTCTCCGATTGCAAATTCCAGAAAATACACCGCTCCATGACCTTGTTTCTAACCATTTCGACGACCTTGAACATTGCCGTTTCGCCAAATTACGACGCGAATTGGGTAAAACGGCGGTCGAATTGCGTACGCTCCTAGCCCCTTTAAAGCTACTGAATTTTGCACCACTCAAAACCATTACGCCCCATACTAATCCGATGATTGTCCCGGAAATTATTTTTCAAAAAATCGATGAACACTGGATCTGCGAAATCTATGGTATGCCGGAAATTCATATGAGCGATCTTTACCAAAAGTTGGCCACCTATCCGCTCAAGCGTGAAGATCGTAAATTTTTCACCACAAACAAACAGTACGCTCAGTTTTGGGTTAAAATGTTGCATCAGCGCCGGGAAACTTTGCGAAAAATCGCCGAATATATTTTGAAATTTCAAAGCGATTTTTTGGAAAATGGTAGTAACTTTCTACGTCCGCAGAGCCAGAAACAAGCTGCGGAATTCCTCGGTATTAATTCTGCAACACTCTCCCGGGCGATCCAAAATAAATATGCCCAAGTCCCCAACCAAATAGTCCCATTAAATTTTTTTTTTCCCATG
>JAIRLD010000078.1 GCA_031259665.1 Puniceicoccales bacterium
TTCTAAAAAGATATTGGTCAATTTTACTTCTCCAATATTCTAATAATTTTCCACTTGCCATTGTATTATTTTTTATTATTTTCTTTTAAAAGGGAAGGTGATGTGGATAAAGTAGGAGGAGGAAGTAATCCGGTTCCGCCCCGCCATCTGTTGCCGACGCTGGAGCACCAGCGCCAGCAAGGCCACAAATACAGAGAAGTATCGGTAGGCCAAATGTCGTGCCGAAAAAACTAGACCCGGGACTAATAGAGGCGTTAGAAAAAGGCTTGAAAAATAGAGCTGCTACACAGATGAAGAAAGATAAGCCCAACATTCTCAAGGATATATTGGTAGGAAAGAGGGGGCGCCAGCAAAATGCGCAAGAGCTTGCCGCCAAAACGGGGACATATGGGGCTGATGCAGGGCGTGCTACTGCACAATTCAATGATGAAGTACATAAGGTAAACGCAGAGAAATCTGGCTATCTCAATGCATTGGAGGGTGTGCCAATAACTGTTGGAGATAAAATCCTGCCACCCAAAACAGGGGACAAAGCAGTTGAGCGGGCACGGATTCAAGGCGTTTACGATCAGGCGTACAAAGCGGGAGGTCAGGCGCAGAAGTCGGCCGATGAAATTTCCGGCGCTTTGCAGCAGGCAGTGCCGAAAGGTGTAATGAACGGTACACATAATTTAGGGACTATCGGCGGACCCATTACCCGTAGACAGGCAAGTTACTATTTCCGATCCTCCCGATGCGGCAAAAGCCTTTGCCGATGCGAAAACCAAGTTAGAAGCCTTTGCCGATGCGATTTTCGCTGATGACAGTTGCAAGGGATTGTATTCCGCTGATGAACAAGCGGCGGTCAAGGAACTCGTGATTGGCAAGGCGCTTGAGTACGCGAAAGCGGCCGATATCGATGTAAATAAGGCGATGCAACTCGTCCGGGATAATTTGATCAAAATTCACCATCAACAGACGGTAGATCACCGGGTGATTTCGGGTAGTGACCACGGCGTGCGCCACGTGGTACAGAGCAACGTAGCACACACGCTCAACGCTTTGGATTCCGAACGATTGAGCGGTTTAGTATCGCCAAAGGAGAAGTTAATGGCGATGCAGATTATGATTGATCACGACTTGGGATACACTCTCGATGCGGCAAGGGGAAGTTTAGATGCATCAAAGGACCATCCGCTGGCCAGCGCGGCCTATTTGGAATTTGGCAAGCAAAATTCGAGTATATTTACAGATGATGATCAAAAGTTTATGCGGGATGCGGTGTTAAAGCACAGTTATCCGTTTGGGCTGGATCAGCCGCTTGATTTTGCGAATAACAAGGGACAAGCCATAGCGAATATCATATCCATAGTCGACGCGATGGGGGTGACGGCGAACACAAAATGTCCGGCCCTTTACCGCGAAGTTTTAGATAGAGCGGCTTTGGGACAATTGGCGAGAAGCGAGAATCCGGAAGCACTTAAACAGCATCTTCATAGCATTATCAATCAAGCGGTGACGGCCGGAAGAATTTCCGGAGAGGTAGCGGAAGGTTATCATCAGGCATTGGATTACGATGTAAATCAGTTTGGTGCAAAAAAAATGATTTCACCGCAATTTGGCGGGCAATTGATTGAAACACAAATGGAACAGGTAGAAGGTGGGCATGCGTTACATATTACTTTCGGTGTATCGGAAAGAATTCAGCATCTGGCCACGGCATTTGGCGATGAAGTTGCACTTAATGCTTTTAAGAAAGCAGGAGAGGATTTGTTTCCACAAGCTGCAGAACGCCACGAATTGGAAAGCGCGGCGAAGGAAATTGAGGCTTCTCCAGATCCACAAGTATCCCAAACTTTTGACAATGGAGCCAATGGAGCCGTCAAGCTGACCATGAAAAAATTATAGAAGTAAAGAGTTTCACATTATGGGCCGACTTTACCGTTGGCCTATTTTTTTATACAAAAAAGCTGTTTAAAACAGCTTCCCTAATTTTTAATCCATATCCCGATGATCAATAATATTGCTGATACCTCGCACCATGTGCCGTCAGCAATTGAATTAATTGGGCGGCACCTCCAGCGAGCTGCAGTGCCGTCTTCGGCACCTGAAAATTATAGGGTTCTCCACCTAATCCCAAACTTTCAAATTGATCACAACTCATGCAAACATCTTGAGACACATTGACGTCAATTCCCTCCTGGTCGAGGAGCAAACGGATTATATCATTCGGCTGGCTATGGCTATGGTGTACGGTTCCATGGGGTACGATATCGACAGTATAGTTATGGAGCACGGCTTCATAAATAGGAACGTTGACATTTCCACCTTCCGTGTTGACATTTGCCCCGCGCTGCAGCAATAAACGCACCATATCGATGTTCCGCGTCCGAATGGCCACGACAAGCGGACTTAAATAATGGATAAACGAGCCGCCATAATCGTGTTCCACTTCCTCCATCCGGGCATTGACATTTGCCCCGTGATCGAGGAGATAATTTACGAGATTTATATTTTGCGCCTTGATGGCCTCAAAAAGCGCGGAATCACTGACCACCACGCCGGCAAATTGCGCATCGATTTCGCCAAAATCCGCCGACCCATAACTCACCACGGGCACCAAAAATGTGCCCACCAACAATGAACTAATTTTAAACCTTTTCATGATATTTACTAAATCAAGAGTATTAAATCTTTTTTACGCCAATTGTCAACCCATAAATCCCTGAGTGTGGAATTAAATGCCTTTTTTATAAACTCTTATTAATTTAAATCTTGTTTATTTTATTAATCAAAAATTGGCAAATATACGAAGCCAAAAAAACCAGATTTTCCCCTATTTAGTCTTCCCAATCGCTTCCCCATCGATCCATTCCCTGAGCTCCTTCCCTTGGAACGATCTCAATAACCCTTTCATTAGCTCGAAGCGCTAAACCACCTCCTATATGATAACGATAATAGTGAACATGTTTATCCATCGAAAACTTTGTCTGCCTTGTTAACCAGTGCCTATTTCTACCCGCGACTTGGTCATAAACTAACACAGGGTGTGGTCCAGTCGCAAAAGCGGCACGGGATGGACGACCACTCATGAACTCTTTGTTAGGAATAAAATCTTTAGCGACAGGAATGCTCGATACAATCGTACAATATCTTTTCCGAAATTCGCTTCTTACATCATAGGTTTCCCACAAATTTTCTTTATTGTTCACACTTCCATGGTGAGGAGCAATGAGTACGTCCGCTCTACTGACACGCACTTGGTCCTCTATACTAAGAGCTAAAAATAAATCTCCCGGAGCATCTCCTGGGAATATGACACGCTCGCCAGCACATTCCAAGGCTAAAACCAAAGACTGCCCATTGGGATCAGTTGGTTCATTTCCATCGTTATACCGTTTCGTTGGGGCTGGCAATAAAGGTCGTAAACGGCAACCTGTCCCTGCAGTAAAATCATTCAAAGCCCTTTGCAGCACTCCTATTGCTTCCGGACTATAATCCCAAACTTTTACCGGAAAACACGCGTTTCCGTCCTTCTTCCTTTTGATATAGGCACATATTTGCCCTAAAGAAGATCTGACCATATTCTGTCTTTTAGCTTGATATTTTGCCCATTTTTCTCTCATATCCGCACTTTCCTTTTCCTTCGCCCGTTTTGCATCTCTTGCATAATCGGGCAAACAGGAGGTCGGCCAATAATCAAAACCTTCCCTTGCCCAACCTCCGCCCACTCCGACGAAAACGTACCCCACTTTGCCTAAAATTGATCCTCTGCTATTTGGAATGTTTTGCTCCAATAAATTAAAATGATCTGCATGGAGATGCGTCACCCACAATGCATAATCACAAACGTTATCAAACAAACCCATTCCTTTCAAGTTTGGCATAAAACTATCCTGCTTCATCCATCCCTCCCCATGTCCTGAGCCACAATCAACAATCAAAACTTTCTTTTTACCATCATTTTCACCGCCGACAACGTCCATGCTCACCCAAATGCAATTCCCTTGTCCCACATTAAAAACATAAACATCAACTGCACAGAATAAAGAACTGAACCAACAACATAAAAACGCTAAAACTATACCCGCTTTCATGACTCTCTCCAAAAAGATACGCCTTGGAGCAAATCATTAACTGGTCGAAGTGCTTGATTTATTTCGCGCTCACACCATCTTATCGAACGAATTTCTTTCAAAAAGATAATATTTTCGTGAAATGCCATTTCTTCCGTATCCGAAGCTCCTTGATCCTGATAGATTCTTTCGATTTCTTCTATATATTCACTCGTGCACTCTTGTCGCTTTTCCTGTAAAAACTTACATACACATGTGATCATCCGTCGAATATTGTTCATATCTTGCAACATCTGCAACGCCGTACGTCTCCAAACCACCCCCACTGCAGACACCTGTGACAACTTTCCCTGACATCTCAAAGATATTTCCCCATTATTCAATGATTCCAGATCGCTTATAACTTCTTCTCGAGTTTTATAACTCTTCAATGGCTTTAAAAGAACGCCTTCTACATCTTCAACGGGACCACCAAGACAAAAATTACTAAAACCACTGACCATAAAACCTAAAACCAATATTTCTGAATATTTTCTCATCATGACAAAACCTTTCTTTGGACTACCTATGAAGTTTGATTTGATTGCCATCAACGCAAGCATTTTTTTGAAAGTCAAGCTTTTTTATTATTTTTTATCCATCGAGGTGCGAGAAATTGTACCAAAAGACTTTTTCGACAACGAACTTTTCCTTGACTCAGACCATTCGTTTATCGGCTGCGAAAAAAAGGGAAACCGAAAAGCAAAAACGTCATCATCTGCATATGTTGTCTGATGGCAAAGATGATAAATTAATATAAAACACGGCACATCTTTTATCAGCGTTCAAAGCAATTTGCTGCTTTTGCAATAGGTCTATTGAACTCATGCTCAACCTTGGGAATCAAGGCCTCAAACTCATGAAGATTGAGGCCGAAGATATCATTGAACAACCTTGGACTTCGCTCAAAAACCTCAAGCCTTTCCCATAAATGGGGTTTCTCTTTTGCCAAGGAAGGTCTCGATCTGGTCCACCCAGAACTCGGGGATTTCACGGCGCATCGTTTGGGACGTCAACGTTTTTGGGGCATTTCCAGTGATAATTTGATGGACGATCTCCGGTGCTAACATCGCTATACGTAAGTTGGATGCCACTTGCGCGGGATCGCGTCCCACCGCCTTCGCCAACTCCCGGCCATTCACAAAAATTCCGTCATCGATCATCCGCTGCCAGCAACGTCCTCGCGCAATCGAAACCAATAGCGGATCTAAATCCGCCGAATCCCTAACGCCTCCGCCCACGATAATTTTCCGACGCTGCGAATGCTT
>JAIRLD010000079.1 GCA_031259665.1 Puniceicoccales bacterium
AATTGTTGGCCGAGGCCATGCGCGATGCGCATGGCCTCGGCCAGTTTTTTTTTATTCAGGTCCGCCCCGCGGCGTAGCCGCGGGGCGGGCCTTTGGCCCTTTGCGGTTTGATCCAGTGGCGGTGCCACAGGATCAAACCGCAAAACCGGGTCCAGGGGATGGATCCCTTGGATTTTTTTCTTTTTAGTTTTTACACTTGATCTTCGCTAACAAAGCCCTATTTCTGGCTTAGTATTATCGGATTTTGGGCGGGTGGCTCAGTTGGTTAGAGCAACTGGTTTACACCCAGTAGGTCGCAGGTTCGAGTCCTGTCCCGCCCACCAGGTGATTTGCCGGTTATAGGATGGTTACGACCAAGACGTACAAGAATCCGATGAGCAGTAGGAAATCTAGAAGGAAACTTTTATCATTTTTTATTTTCCCGATGAGCGGTAAAATTCCTGCGATGATATTGAGGCATATTCCCCCTGCGAACTCCAAGGTTCGGATAAAAATGGAAGGATTATAGATGGAAATGACGAAAGGCAATCCGACGGTGACGATGATGGGAAAAATTCTTATTAATTTTCCGGAGAAACAATCTTGGAGTGCATTCCCCATGGTCAAAGAAACGCCGATCAGCGATGTAATGATGGCGAAGAACGAAAAAATTTGTCCCCACTGGGCACACAGCTGCATCCTTTCCTTTTCACATAGGAGGGCGAAGACAGGTAATCCGCGGGCCAATCCACTCTGCAATTCTTCCGCACTGAGCGCTCGAAAACTGACAAAAACGATAATAATATTGAAAAAAAACGGAAAAAGCGTTCCCCAAAAGATTGCTTTTCTTATCATTTTTTTATTAAAGTCCAACTCTCGGCAGAGGAATGGTACAGCGGCGTGGAAACCATAGCTGCACAGAATGACCGACAGGGAGCAATTCAAAATCGCTAGATTGCCGATTACCACGGTCATTTCATTTTCGACTCGGAGCATCAAAAAGATCAATGCGACGAAGGCGATGATGAATCCCCACGTCAACAACACATTAAGGGGACCGATGGAACGAAATCCCTGAAAGAGTAGGAGGACAACCAGTCCGACGAGGCAACCGCGGCAGGGGAACATGATGGGGGCGAAAAGGCTCCCCAATCCGGTCCAGTAGGCCACGAGCAGACAGAAAAACAGTGTGAAATAGGCCACACAAAAAACGATCATCCCGGATTTTCCGAGTACTTTTTGGAATAGGGATGGCAGATCGAAGGAACGGGTTTCGATGACAAAATCCGACAGAACCTGAGCCGTATAGAGCATGGCACCATAGAGTATACACATCGCTACGAGGGCAGGCCAAAGGCCTACGCCTCCTAGCGAAACGGGTAATCCAAGGACTCCGGCTCCGATCGCATTTCCTGCGATAAATAACACAATTTGGATTAATTTTTTATTCATAATATTTACTTTTTATTTTTTCTTGGATCCCGACAAATACTACAAATAAAAAAATCCGCAGTACTTACCGCGGATCTGAAAACGAAGCAGTTCAGCTTACCACGGCACCATTCCGTAGTAATAGAAATAACCGAACTGTCCTTTCATATTCAAGATAATTCAATAGATTAAAAAAAGATTCACGATATCAAGTATTTTTTTTAAAAAAAAATCGAACGAGTAAAAATTATTTCCTCCGTCTTTCTACTCCCATTACGATTAATGGAAATAGTCCGAATGGCACCATTACAGGTTTTTTACTTTTTTATTAATTTCCACCAATGTTTTGTTGGTGTGATGCCGGGGACGATTCGTTCGCCCATTTGTGGGGTCATGACGTTAAGGTCCTTTCCCTGTGCTTCTTCCAGCACCATGTCGATGGACTCATGCCACGGGTGCAAGGCCAGGTCAAATACTGCCCAATGGATTGGCAGGATATTTTTTGTTCCTAGTTCTTGGGCTGCCTGGACAACTTCGTGAGGGAACAGGTGGTTATTGGGCCAACCGGTATTCCAGCCGTCTATTTCTAGGGCTACCATGTCGAACGGGCCGTATTGCGTACCGATGCGGGCCAGGTGACTGCCGTATCCAGTGTCACCGCTCAAGAAGATGTTTTTGCCGATCGTCCTGACGATATAGGAATTCCACAGGGTTTTATTGCGGTTCCACGGACTACGGTGGGAATAGTGTACACCTTCTGCAGCGATGATTGTTAGGCCATCCTTTTCGAAAATTTCGTCCCAGCCAAGTTCGGTGATGCAATCTTTATCGATACCCCAGCCGCGCAAGGCTGCACCTATGCCCAGCGGCACGATGAAGTGGCTTTCCTTGATGGCCTGGACGGTCTTCTTTTCCAGGTGATCATAGTGGTTATGCGTGATAACGACATAATCCACGATCGGCAGGTCTTTTCTTTTAATCGGCGCTTCGCCATAGCGGACTATGGCCAATGGGATAGGCGCAGCATTATCAAACACCGGATCAAATAGCAGGCGCTTACCGTTAAGTTCTAATATAATTGTCGAATGGCCTAGCCAATAGAGTGCATAGTCTTCTGGTATTTCAGGAAAAGACGATCGATCCAGCATAACCTTTGGCAGTTTATGTTTTGGTGCGAATTTTGATTTGATCAGCATGTGGGCAATCCCAATCTTACCGTTACGGACATTGCTAAAATCGTAATATAATAGTTTTGGACTTTGAAATTGTCCATTCTTGTAATAGGACAGTTTTGCATATTTTCTTTCCTCTTGGACGGAAGGATTTTCCCCGAAATTGTTCCAAATGTGCCAAACGATCAGTCCTATTAGTACCAGCAAAGCGCCAAGAACATAAGCCAACATTTTTCCAATCCTTTTTGATATCACGCCACTTTATCCTTATCATAAGCCTTCTGCGCTACTCCATTGATCAGATTTAATAATAATTTTTTAGCCATAACTGCCATTACGGAATTTCATATTTTCCCATTGTCAATATCTTTTAATTTAATGGGGGATCGAAAATATTTAAATAATTTTCACACGAATATATTTTATGTTACGAAAAATTTCGCTTCATACACCTTAAGGAGCAAGCGTTTCCCAAGGTACACACCGCCTAATGACGCCAATAAGCGATGCCGATACGAGAGACATCCCACGATTTTTGCGATATTTTTAGCAGGATACTTGTTTACACAAAAAACAGCGCTACTCTTCGTCAACCAAAATGCATTTATTGGTAAAATCAATTACTTCTTGTCCAACCTTGCTAGCAATTGTTTCCTGTTCAGTATCACTGGTAGAATCAGCTGCATCCTGTTCAATACAGCTGATAAAATCAACTGCTAATTCATTGGGGGCACATCCAGAAATATGCCAAAAACACAGAGCTATGGCATCTTTTTCATTTTGATCTTTACTCTCAGCGTATTTTCGAGCCAAGTGATAAACTAAATTTCTAGTACCGATTGGTCCGCTCCAATTATGAGATTTTAAAGTTTCTTTTGTCAAATTGAGTATGGTTTGCCATAAGTCACTGGAATAATAATCAATGGAATCATACACTTCCAAAACATGCGTATTGCAAATTACCTGTATCCCTTCGGGTTCAGGGAGTTCTTGAGGTGACGGCAATTCGGTCTCTTGTGCAGATTCCATCAAGAGAGGAAAAGCGGCCCCAACAACCTTTCCCATACTACAAAAACTAATCAGCAACACTTCACAGATCAAATTTAATAATAATTTTCTATTCATGATTTTCGCCATAGAATTCCATATTTTCCTATTGTCAATACTTTTTAAATTAATGGGATCTAAGGATATTTAAATGATTTTTACGTGGGTATATTTTATTTCACGAAAAAACTCACCCATATATCCGTAGGTGTAAGCGGTCCCCAAGGCGTACATTTTCTGGCTACATCAATACAGCGACGTTGATATAGAAGATACCACATGACTTTTACAATACTTTCAGCATGATATTTTTTTACAAAAAAAACAATACTATTCCTCATCAATAAGGCATTCATTGACAAAATCGATTGCTTCCTGTTCGGCATCATCATCATCTCCTCCAGCCAATTCACCAGCATATGACGAAGAAGTAACTACAAAATATAGCGCTATAGCATCCTTTGTAGGTTGGTCATTGGTTTTAGCATACATTTCTGCCAAATGATAAACTAAATTCCTTACTCCTTTTGACTCCCACCAATTGTGAGTTGCTGCAATGTTCGCTTTCAAATTGAGCGCATCCATCCATAATCCAGTATTATGCTCCCGAGATCTATACACCTCCAAAACACGCGCATTACAAATCACTTTTATCCCTTCGGGTTTGGAGAGTTCTTGTGGTGGTGGCGGTAGTGATATTTGAGGCTGTTCCGATGGTTGCGTAACTTTTTTATCTTGTGGTACCAATCGAGCTCGGTTGGATTTTTTAGGCTGCACATACTTTTCGTCACCAGATTTTGTTTCCTTTTCAAAATATAAACCTCTCATCACTTTCCTTTCATCCAAATCAATGTCTCCCTTTTCC
>JAIRLD010000010.1 GCA_031259665.1 Puniceicoccales bacterium
GGGTTATTGCTCAAAACCCTTAAAAAAACAGCTCCCAAAGCAAGGATTACGTCTCGTTGCTCGTCCTAAGAAAAACGGGAGCCCCAAATACTCCGATAGAAAAAAAGTTACTCCGCAAACGTTCTTCCATAGAAACGGCCATCGGAAAATTTAAATCCCTTTTTGGCTTTACGCTTTCCAATTTCCGTCCCCAAATTTCGGCTTTTGCCTCTTTTTCTCTCGCTATTTTTGCCTTTATTTTTCCCTCTTAATTTCGCCATCCGCGTATAGACTCTATAAATTAAATTACTTGACAAATTTACAAATGGCTCCCATGCTTAGCGGTAGAGGGTAGGAGCAAGCGACATGTCTAAAACCAGAGCTTTTATTTTCTGTGAGTTTTTATGAGGTTGTCAATATTTTATTTCATTTATTACCCAGCTAAATTCCAATCAATAATCATCTTTTCTCCGAAAACACTTGCTCCTCAAAAAGCAATACTAAAATGCTATATTGAAGGAACCAAAACGTCATTATTAGAAAGGATAAATTATGATGATTATTAAAGTTAAAAAAGGTTTAAGAAATAATGTTATTGGTGGTCTTCTTTTGGGAAGCTCGACTGCTGTAATTACGCCGGCCCAGGCAAGTCAACGATATTCTCGAGATTCCAATTTACCTACGCCAAGACAGGAAAATCGTGAGCACGAGACGATAGGCCTGACTCTAGAGGAGTAGGCAAAGATATCCCCTGAAGAAAGAAGAAGATGCGAAGCAAGAAGAAGAGAAAAAAAGGAACGATTTAACGAAGAGTCCAAAAAACAGGATGCATAAAATATAAGGCGTATAGTAGCAACACAAATGAGACGTATGTATAATATGACATACAATTGGTAATATTAAAATAAACAGTTGACATACTATTAATAATGTTCATCCTTTTGTCGCGATGAAGATAAAAGGATGGATAATGGGTGTTAGCTGGGGGTTTTTGTGCTCTTCAAGCTGGGGGGCAGTGGATGAATCTGTAGGTTCTGGGCCAGCAGAAAGATCTGAGCTAAAGGAAAGCTTTAGGCCAGAGGAAGAGGAAAATGATATAGACCGATTGATCCGGGCCACGAAAGATTATTCCGATTTGGATAATCGAGTTACAATAACCGACGTTCTAATAAATCATTTGTATAGGGATGATCTGGACCTAATACTTCAAACCCTAATGGAAAATTTGGATAGGGATGATCGAGAGGACGCAATTGAAGGCTTAAAAAATTTTATAGATGATAAGGGGGAATCGAAGATCTCCAAATCTTAGAAGAACATTTGGCGCGTGCTAATCTACCATTCTCGGCATTAAGTAAAGAAGATAAAAATTTCATAAAGGAATGTAATCCAGAAGGTCGCGAGTCGAAGGTTTATGGTTATCTCTCAGGCAAACTATCGGAGTATTTAGAAGGACAAGAGCTCAGCTGGGAGGGATTATTTAAATATTCAGTGGCACGACAATTTAAAGAATTGGTTACACCCGAAGAACTAGACCAGATGGACATAGATCGTGAAAAATTAATCAAAATAGAGCTCATCATAGCACTACGGGAAAGGGAATTTACTCCGGAAGAAGACATGCGATTGGATGAAGCCATATGCCTTTTGAATCGCTCTCCGCAGCAACGCTTATGGAATGCGATTAGCTGTGCGCTTGATGCCCCAAAAATAGCGTTACAAAGAGTAAAATTAATTATCAAAGAAGGAAAGGTGGATGTGAATTCAACATACAGGAAATCTTCATTTTTGACTAAGGCCGCTAGAGTACAGCAAAATAATGGACTCGAGATTATACAATTTTTACTGGATCATGGAGCTGACATAGAAATAGCTGAAGGACAGGAGTGGACAGCGTTACACGTTGCAGTAGCACATAATAATACTGAAGTAGTAAAATTACTGCTCGAGCGCGGAGCAAATGCAAATGCTAAAGATGAAAATGGCCTGACTCCGCTGTATTTCGCATGGGTTCAGGGTAATTCTGAAATCACAGAGCTATTAATCGACAACGGAGTGGAAATCGATAACCAACCCGATGTTGGTAGACCATGTTTCGCCATGAATATTCAGAGAAGAAGGAAAACATACAATGAGGCGGAGAGAATTGTGTTTCGACGCTACATCGATGAATTACATCTCTAAACCCAATAATTTAAATTACTTGACAAACTCACAAATGGCTCCCATGTTCAGTGGTAGAGGGTGAGGGTGAGCGACATGTCTAAAACCAGGACTTTTCTTTTCTGTGAGTTTTTATGAGGTTGTCAATATTTTATTTCATTTATTACCCAGTTAAATTCCAATCAATAATCATCTTTTCTCCGAAAACACTTGTTCCGCAAAAAGCAATACTAAAATGCTATATTGAAGGAACAAAAACGTCATTATCAGAAAGGATAAATTATGATGATTATTAAAGTTAAAAAAAGTCTAAGAAATAATACTATTGGTAGTCTTCTTTTGGGAAGCTCGACTGCTGTAATTACGCCGATCCAGGCAAGTCAACGGGCCTTATCCCTGGCGGAGAAGGAAATATTGGAAATGCAGGAGAACAGAAAATGAGCAGATGAAGCGGCTGCGAAAATGACAGGCCGGACCAAAGAAGAAGGGGAAAAGCTGCTACAGAAAGGACCTGAAAAAATGAGAGAATGGCGAAAAGCAAACGCAAAGCGAAGAGAAGAAAAAAAACAAAAAGATAAATTCTGGAAACGCAGAGGTTTTTAAAGAAAGTTAATATATTTCAAAGAAATAGTTTGATATGACTTTAAAAATATTCATCCTTTTGTCATTATGATGATAAAAGGATGTTTAGTAAGGATGGGATGGGTGGTTTTGTTTTCTACGAGCTTGGGGTTCGCCAGCGATAGTGAACGTTTGAGCGAGGAAATAGGATATTTTGAAGAAGCAAAACATTTGAATGAGGATAAAGATGGTAACGATCTATCCCCATTACATTCAGCCATATGTGATGAATATAGAGGCTTCTTAGAGTGTAAGGGCCATGATGCGAAGTATTATCGCTATTTATTAAGATTTCTGCCGAGGTATTTATTGGGTATTCCCACGGAAAAATTTTCCGATGCAGAAGATTTCGATGAATATTCCGATGAAGAACATGCAGAAGAAGAAGATTCGTATAATAAGGAACGCAATGAAAAGCACTGTGATTTATTAAGGCAAGAAGAAAATTCGCATAATGATGAAACTAATGATGAGAGCGATGATGAGAGCATAGATGCGGATGTGACTCCGATAGCGCGACACCTTAAAGCGCGGTTTACCCTAGAGGAACTACGTCGGATGAACATCGATTTCAAAAAATTACTCGAAATAGAGCTCCTCTTCATGCTACCCAAATTGAGGCCATATACTCCGGAAGAAGAATCCCTATTGGAGGCTATATGGGTTCTAGATTGTTCCCCGGAGCAATATCTACTAATTGCAATTGACAGCGCAGCCGAAGATCCCGAAAAAGCACTCAAAACCGTAAAATTAATTATCGAAACGGAAGATGTGGATGTAAATTTACCGTACAAAGGGTTCTATCTTAAAAGGTCTTCGTTTTTGCGTAAAGCCGCTGCGGTACCTCAAAATAAAGGACTTGAAATTGTACGCTTTTTGTTGGATCATGGGGCCGATATAGACCTAGTCGATGACTTTGATACGGCATTGCACACTGCAGTAGTGTGGGAAAATACCGAAGTTATAAAATTACTGCTCGAGCACGGAGCAAATGTAAATTTAAAAACAAGGTCTCTGCATAGAGAAGGTTGGACTCCGCTGCATTTTGCGTTGTATTTTGAGGATTTTGAAATCGCAAAAGTATTGCTCGATTATGGAGTTGATCCCAACATTCGAGACGATGACGGTAAAACGCCTTTTGATCTAGCCATGGAAAAAAGAAAGGAAATAGAGGATGAAACGGAGCGACAGAAATTCGATAAGGCCCTTAATGAATTGTACTTTCCAACTTCGTAATTTAAATTACTTGACGGATTCACAAATGACTCCCATGCGTAGCGGTAGATCAATCCGCAAACCCAGGTCCAGGAGGCGATGCCTCCTGGCGAGGATTCTAAGGGCGCGTAGCCCTTAGGCAGTGATCCTCTGGCTTGACGCTTCGATGAAATTCGTTAAGGATAGGCCTATGGATGGGAAACAATCGATCATCATCGATGGAGTTGCAATAAATTATGATGAAGAGTCA
Source organism: Puniceicoccales bacterium (assembly GCA_031259665.1). Classification (GTDB taxonomy): domain Bacteria; phylum Verrucomicrobiota; class Verrucomicrobiia; order Opitutales; family LL51; genus LL51. Next base: position 4,229 of record JAIRLD010000010.1, read on the forward strand.
AACATTTTAGAAATTTGCGATAAACATCATATTTGGGTACCGCAAATGTGTTCCATGGAACATTTGACGCCATTGGGACACTGCGGGTTATGTACTGTTGAGCTATTTGACGATTCGGTACCAGGCCAATGGGTACCTGTTTTAGCTTGTATATTAACACCTAAAGCTGATATGAAAATTCGCACGCAATCCGAGGTCATCACTGCGATCCGAGAAATGGCAGGTAAATTGATACTGCGTTCCCATCCTTGTGATTGTGATTTTTGTGAAAAATTCCCTCATTGTGAATTGCGAAAAATTTACAACAAAACGGGCTTTGGTTTTGTACGGGCAATTGAAGATGGTAAGGAAAAAAAACCGGTCATTTCACGTCTATCGCAGCGGTTCTGTTTGGATCGTGAAAAATGTACAAACTGCGGAGCATGTGTCACCTATTGTCGGGAAAAATTGGACGAGGATTTTTTACACATCGTACTGAAAATCAATGGTCAATCGCGCCTGGAACTGTACCCGGGAACAACCTATGGAGAGAGCTATCTATTAAATTTGATTGAAATTTGCCCCTACAATGCGATTATGGAAGGAAAAACTTTAGGTTTACCACCGCCTTGGAAATTACGGGCATTCGATGGCATTTCGATGGAAAGTAGCGTGGGCAATAACACGAAAATTTTTGTTCAAGACAATGAAATCATGTACACCAAACCACGAAAAAATCCACATATCGGCGATATCATTCCCGATATTGCCCGTGATTTGCATCGGAATAACGATTCTGATCGAATCGATACGTTAGTGTTGCATGGCCAAAGGGGGGAAGAGTGGGAAACAATACTTTTTTTTCTGGGTAAAATTGGGTTTGGGCATCGCTGTGCCATGATCTGCAATGGCAGCCTTTCCTTAGAAAATATGTTACTGGCACGGCAACTGGCAGATGTTTTGGGAGCACAAACTTTTGTGAAAAATCATCGTCAGGAAGGTGACGATTGGTTGCTATCGGAAGATAAAAATACAAATATCCGAAGCGCATTGCTAACTCAGGTGATTAAGAAAAATGCGGTTGAAGATTTTTCCGAAGTTGAAGAACTAATCACTCGACGCCAAATCCAAACGCTCATTGCCCTCAACGAAGATGTTTTATCAATGGGACTTTCTAAAGAAAGTTTTACAACTATCGATTCAATTACATTTTCGTGCCACAAAAACGAAACCACTCAAAATAGCCATGTCGTTTTTCCGATCTGTACCGTTTTCGAAGAAGACGGCCATTTCATCAATAAAGATTTTTTACTACAACGCTCACACCGGGCAATCGTCCGTAAAACAGAGGCTAAACCGCTTTGGCAATGGCTGGCTATGATTAAAAACATTTATACGGGAAAAAATCGAGACGAGGCCGAATTCCAATCCATCGAGAAAGTTTGGAATTTTATGGAAAAATCATTGCCCGAATTCAAAGGTTTGAAATTTGCCGAAGTACCACCTACCGGAATATTCTTGGAGAATAATCGCTTTAAAAATTTTCCTTTTGTAGCTTAGAAATCCTGGGGGGTCCGTATGGTGCTCTGCCCCATATCCCGTAAGGAGTCAGTGACTTCTTGACCTCGTCTTTGCGGCTGAGCCCGGCGCGGAACGCGCCGGGCTCGGCCGCAAGGCCAAGCTTTTTTAGTTAGGCGCAACTCCTGTGCAAAATTGCACAGAAGTTGCGCCTAACTTGATTTCTTTTTTTAAAGTGTTGTTTTTTTCTTTTTTTTAATTCTGCAGTTTCATTCAGTGGTGTTGCCACTGAATAAAACCGCAAAACCAGGTCCAGGAGGCAGTGCCTCCTGGCTGGGATTCTAAGGGCGCGCAGCCCTTAGGATATTTCAGCGTTGTTTTCTTTCCCTCGGGGCAAATTCGAAACCGATTTTTCCCTCTGTATTAAGTGTTAGAAAAGCGGCAAAGATCCTACCCGTACGTTTGGAGCAGAAATTTTCCAGCAGGTCACTTTTTCCTTCTTCGAGCAACTTTTTCGCTTGAATTTCATCGATACGCTGTTCCAAAATGCGTCGTCCGAGACGTAGGGAGCATTTTTTTTTATTGACGAAATTTTCGCAAATATAGGCACTTTCCGTCGCATAAACATTACCACCACAGCAGCAACATTTACAAAGATTGGGATAGATTTTCAATTTTTCCAACGTCAATTCCTCTTCGGATTCGAATTCGCGGTTACTTGGGAAAGAAAATTTTATTTCATTGTTGTCATCTAAGATTAGCTTTGCGGTGTACACCTTTCCAATCTTCGAACGAAATCCTTCAATGGGTCCTACCCAACGATCACGGAGTAAAACTTCCAGTTCTTCTTCGAGCATCCGTCGTCCAGAAATCACCTTATTGAGTGTAATTTTTCCGTCCTGAGATTTGTAAGTTTTCAAATATTCCCACATCGGCAATTCATCCGTTGGTGAAATCAAACGTGATGGTTTTCCGCGTTGATCGGCTTCGTTAAAATTTTTAATCTTATTCACAATTTCACAGGTTAAATTTCGAATACCTTCCATAAACGCAGGTCGATCCAGCTGCCCCTGCTCCATTTGGCGCAATTTATATTCCCATTCACCGGTCATAGTTGGGCTTGATAGTTCCTGGACGTCGACAGTATCCAAGTATTCAAATAATCCTTCTGCCTTTGAGGTCGGGACCAGTTCCTGTTTATTGCGTTCCATGTAATGGAGATCGATGAGGTGTTCGATAATTTGTGCACGCGTCGCTGGAGTTCCCAGACCACGCTCCTTCATTGCCAATGCCAATTCCTCATCGTCGAGCATTTTTCCAGCGGTTTCCATTACGGATAGGAGTGTTGCTTCGTTATATCTCGGTGGGGGCTTCGTTATTTCTTCGATTTTTTCTATCTGAATGATGGCGGCTTTTGCGGGATCACCATCTTTTGCAGGATCGAGTGTAGGGAGCGTCACGTTTTCGCCCGTTTCCAAGGATCTTTCGTATACGGCGAGCCATCCCGGTTTGGTCAAAACCTTACCTTCCGTTAAAAATTCATATTCTCCAACCTGGGAAATGCGCGTGGTCACATCAAATTCTGCAGCGGGATAGAAAATGGCCAGAAAGCGACAGATAATCATCTCATAAATCTTACTTTCTTCCGTACTTAATTCGTTCGCGAAATTTGTTGTCGGAATAATGGCGAAGTGGTCACTGATCTGCTTATTGTTAAAAATTTTCTTATTGGACCCGTTAATCCAATCTTGATCTAAAATTTCCTGGGCAAATTTCGTAAATCTCCCCCCCAAAACGCCCATTATACTTTTACATACATCGGGATAATCTTCAGGTAGAGCATTGGAATCGGTGCGTGGATAGGTAATACATTTATGTTTTTCGTAGAGGGATTGGGCAATTTTAAGCGTCATACCGGCAGGCATTCCATATCTCGTATTCGCTTCCCGTTGCAGTGCAGTTAAATCATAGAGTCTGGGTGCATTTTGTTTACTCTTTCTCTTTTTTTCGGTAACCGTTGCGTCATTTATATTTTTAATGGCATCGATGATTTGATCCGCTAGATCCTGATCAAAAATGCGATCAGCACGATCCGTATCATCCATTTTTTTGAAATCGGGACGCTGATAAGTTCCATTATAGTGGCCATTGACGATGGAAAATTCTGCCACAATGCGGACATAGGGACGAGGTTTAAAATGACGAATTTCGAGTTCCCGTTTGAGCAGCATCGATAGCGTAGGCGTTTGAACACGGCCAATGGTCACCACTCCACCACTGCGGGTCATTTTTGCAGTTATCGCACGCGTTCCATTAATGCCGATTAGCCAATCCGCTTCAGAACGACAACGAGCAGCGGATTGTAAGTTTTGCATCTCACCGCTGGGACGTAAATTGCGGAATCCTTCACGGATAGCTTCTCGGGTCATCGACGATAGCCATAGACGTTGAACTTCTTTTTTACATCCGGCCAATTCATAAATGTATGTAAAAATTAGTTCCCCTTCCCGACCCGCATCGCAGGCATTAACAATGGTACCAACGTCCTTACGTCCCATCAATTTTTTCAGTTCTTGGAATTTTGACCCATTCCTAGTAATGGGTTTCGTACGAAATTCTTCGGGAATGATCGGCAATAGATCGATGGACCAACGTTTCAACTTTTCATTGAAATCCTCGGGCATAAACAGTTCGACGATGTGGCCAACCGTAGAACCGATCACGAATTCGTCATTTTCAAAAATATTTTCTATTTTTTTAAATTTGCCAATAACGTCTGCAATATCCTGAGCGACGCTGGGCTTCTCCGCGATAACTAACTTCTTCATTGTCCCTGCACATAATAACCGAATCTGTTCTTTGCAATCCATAAATTATAAAATATCTTTCGCAAGAAGAATTTGCCAGGAGATTACAAAGAAAATTTGCAAGGGGAATTTTTCCTAAGGGCTGCGCGCCCTTAGAATCCCAGCCCCGCGGCTTCGCCGCGAGGCTGCCAATTTAAGAAAAGAAAAATTAAGTGCCGCGCAAACCCGGCGCAATTTGCGCAGGGGTTGCGCGGCACTAAAAGAAAAAAACAAGTCAAAGAAACAACACTTGACCATGCGGCCGAGCCCGACGCCGAATGCGGCGGGATCGGCCGCAAAGACGA
>JAIRLD010000016.1 GCA_031259665.1 Puniceicoccales bacterium
CCCTCGTCGCTTCGCGACGAGGGCGGGCCTTTGGCCCCTTGCGGATTGATCCAGGGGCGAAGCCACTGGATCAATCCGCAATCCAGGTCCAGGAGGCGGTGCCTCCTGGCAGGGGGTCAAGGGGGAAGGATTCCCCCTTGCCAATCAAGGATTTCCCTTGGCCAATCAAAAATACCATCAAGGGTCTTGACAAGGAATTAATAATATTTTGGATGATCACTAGCGCCAGAGTAGCTCAGTGGTAGAGCAGAGGACTCATAAGCCTTTGGTCGGCAGTTCAAATCTGCCCTTTGGCACCAATTTGAAAATTTTCGGGACTTCTTGGCTTCGGTTCAGGAAGATTCGGAAGTTGTAGGAAATTTTTTGGGTGGTTTTGGTGGCAAAAGCCCAAGGCGCGTAGCGCCTTGGAAGTACGGGATTCCATCCCGTACATTGCGCGCTTTGCGCGCGGCTTTTGCCCTTAAACTCAATCCAGTGAGATTGCTCAGGTGGTGGAATGGTAGACACGCATGTTTGAGGTGCATGTGCCGTAAGGTGTAGGGGTTCGAATCCCCTCTTGAGCACCACAAAATTACGCGACCGGTGGGGTTTTCTACTCTTTGGATCGTTTTTTGCATCTTGACGAAAATTTCTTAAGTTTTGACGAAATTTGTGAGAATTTTCCGACGGTCAACGTAATAATTAAAAAGAATAATCCAAGAATGGCGAAGAAAATGGATTTATGGTACGAATTCCAGAAATGTTCGAAATATTTCGTTAGGAGGTTAATGTAAAAAAAGATGCCTCCAAACCATTGGGCAAGGACGATATCATATTTTATCCCGAGGTAAAGCGACAAAAGGGCAACACCACCAAACACAATACCAAAGAACAATAGGTCTGAATTGCTATTAGAATCATGTGTTCCGCAAATTGATAGGGACCAAAGCGCCATGAACAGATAGAAAAGGCCAAAGAAAAGGGTAGACTTTGCAAAAATTTGAGTCTGTTTATGAAAATTAAAGATGGAAAACAAAAAAATGAGTAGGAGTCCCAAGAGTACAAAATTACAGGGTTTAGATATTCCAAAAATGTAATCGCCATTGGAATAAGTCCACCTCAACCCAAGTCCTATACCTAAAAATAAAAGTGCCGATGACCACAATGTTTTCGATCGGCCCATGTAGCCCACACCGCCATAAATTGCAGCGGCAAGAAATATCAAGTTGTAAATTTGCAACTCAGTGATTCGGCCAAATTGAAGGAGGGAAAGGATCGCACATATGCTTCCTAAAAATAGGGGAATTCTTCTGCCGGATGGATGGTTGGAGATGAATTTTATGCGAGCGGCGTTTAGACCAATGGCATAAAATAGCACAGAAAAACAAGCCAATGAATAGCAGCGTTCCTGAGCTGTTCCTTGGGTTGATAGAATCAAAAGTGCCATCAGGAAATAGAAAACACCACAGATACAGGTTTGCGATATAAAGGTTTGCAACTGACGATAAATATCAAAGACAAAGGACAAAAGAATGAGTATGAGTCCCAGGAATACAAATTTATAGGGCTCAGGCATCACAAAAACGTAACGGCCTTCGTAATAGGTTACTTCAATCCCAAACCCTACGCCCAAAAGCAAGAGCGCCAATGACCACAATATCCTCGATCGGTCTGCGTAACCTACACTGCCATAGATCGCAGCGGCAAGGAATACTAAGTGGGAATATCGTTCCGCCTTTAAATCGATGACTTTGGCGAAGAGATAGGGGCCAAAAGCCGTAAGTATCGCTCCCAGCAAGAGGAAAAATTTTCCAATGAGCGGATGTTTAGTGATAAATTTTATCCGTAGGAAATTTAAACCGACGACGTAGAATACTAAGGAAAAGAAATTCGACAAATAGCAGCGTGCTCGTATATCGAATCTGGTGAGGTATTCAATAATATCTGGTATGACCTCATGGAACGCGATGACAAGGGAACAAACGGCGAAGACAAGACTCCATAGGGATAATTTTTTCCAGCTGGATTGTTTAATCGGTGGATTGGGACTTTTAGGCTGTTGCTCCAGTAAATCTGAAGGATCTTTTTCCTCCAAAAAGCGTCTTCTAAGACCTCTTCTTCTTTATTTTCCATATATTTAAATTGTAAGAGTTAAATGAAAAATACAATCCTAATTGTCATTTTTTTCAGCGGTATCGCCAGATATAAAGCTAAATGAGAGTAAATCGGACTATAAAAATTGAATGATTAGGAGAAGATTATCCCATTTCCATTTCCGGTATCTCGCTAAAATGAAGATAAAACACATGAATATCATAAATATTCCAAACCAGAAGGGTTGCCGTGCAGGAATTTTAAAATTATCGAAAGTTTTTAAAATTGCTGACAAAAGCATGAACACTACTCCGGAAAATATAATTGCCAGGCTGATAAAAACTGTAAATGTAGGCGAGCCTAGGGCTATGCCTTGGTTTGAGATCATTTGCAGACAGATTACAATCCATAAAACCTGAAGAAGAGGCATGACGAATGGTCAGTCCTTGGGAGATAGGATGCGGTAAATTATAGATTTCCAAATGGAAGCGATGATAGTGGGAAAATCACTCTCCGTAAATGCTTTTAGTTTTTTGTTCCAAGAGGATTCTCCGAGCGGGTATAAACTTCCCAATAGTTGCTGAAATAATTCCTCAGAAAGCAGACCATCATTTTTCCATTCCCGAAGAGCCCTCCTAATAATCTTCGTTTCATTTTCTTTCGCATGTCTGGATTTTATTGGTAAAAACGATAAATTCCATTTCGGTGATTCTTTCACCGAAAAAGAATCTGTGGACCGATTTAAACGCCTCAACAATTGCTGAAATAAATGCTCGGATAGAAAATCATAATCCCTCCACTCCTGAATGGCCCTCCTGAGAATCTCGATTTCATGTTTTCCCATATATTTATATTTAGATCGTAAAAATTAAACAAAAAATGCAATACAAAATTTTTACTTTCTTAATAAGTAGGAAGGTGCGTAAAACTATAAATTACATAAAAATATGCTGTCAAGAAACCGCTTTTGGTCGGAGTGACTGGATTCGAACCAGCGACCTCTACCTCCCTAAGATAGCGCTCTACCAGACTAAGCTACACCCCGCACGGATTCGAAACTTGAATATTTTCGTCGAAAGACAAGCATTTTTTAATTTCTGGCGAAAAGATTTGGGTAACGGAATTGGAAAAACATTTTTAATGATTGCATCTCAACGATGAGTCGTCCACAAAAAATCTAGATAACCGAGAGGATTAAAACCCCAAATAGGGTAATAGTGGTAAAGAAGTCTGCGATTTCAAAGCGCAAACCATTGAGGATAAATGCAAGACAATAAAGGGCTAAGAAGAAATATAAAATTCTACTCCAGGAAGTTTTTTGGATTAAATTTTTAAAAATATTAAAAATTAAAGGAGTGAAAGCACCGGTTACTGTAACATAGAGGAGGAAGGAAATGTAGGGGATTATTTCAAACCCACAACAATGATGGCCGAAATGGCCGTTAGAAATAAACGCAGGATATACGCAAGCAAAGAGTAAATAGAAAATCCCACACCAGAGAGTTTTTGTGGTAAAGATTTTAAAATTATTGAAGTGTCTCAAAATTATCGATAAAAAAACGAATATCGTACCTAAAGTACCGAATATTGCGTATATTTCTCCGAAAATAGTGTTTTTCCGTGGCAGGCATAGTAAAATAAGTGCCAAAGACAGTAGGGTTAATAGCCATAGTTGAGGCGCTTGGAAACGGTAAGCCATAATTCCCAAAATAGGAGTGACGGCAAAGGGCCAAAATGCAAGGGAGTATTCATGTATAAAACGGCATGCCGGATTAGAAATAAAAAGAAAAATAAAAAAGAAGATGATACAAAAAAGCAATATGTAGACCCTTTCATTGCCCATAAATGCCATGAGTTTTTGGCTCATGGAAGGCTCCTTAAGCCAATTGAGACTTCTCGATAATTGTTGGAATAGATCGTCGGAAATGAGACCATTTCCATTCCATTCTCGAAGCGCCTTTTTAACGACTACAATTTCATTTTCCTTCATATGTCTATAATTTGATTACAAATATTAAGCAAAAAAATCGTAAGTCAACTTTGGATTTTTTAAAATAGGAAAAATGAGTACAAAGTGTAAAATTACCATGTATCAAACATGCCATTGAGTGGCTGATTCGAAATGATTGAATTCGAATCGACGGACACACAATTCCAAACTCCGCATTCTATTTTTTCCGTTAAATACTCAGAAGAATTAAAATATTAGATATTACGATGGAAAGCCAAAAATTTGAAACAGTATTATGGGCAAGGTTATTATCAACATTTACGGGGCATATAAGGGCAAGTAATAAACAAAAAACGCCGCACCAAAAAGTTTTTTTTGTGAAGATATTGAGTTTATTGTAGAACTTTAAAACGATTGATAAAAGAATGAATATTATACCCGGAAGTGCAAAATTCATAAATGCCCCTTTGCCATAGCCGTTCATAATCCATGCCATCAACAGATACAACAAAGCCAATAGCCATACTTGGGGTAATTGGCATAGATAAGCTATGCTGCCCAAAATGGCAACGACAATGAAAGGTAAAATTTCAAAGACATGGGATGTTGGGAGAAAGATTAAACAACAAACTATGGAAAAAATTATGAAAACAAGCGACGCTAAATTTCTCCTATTGTTCGCAAATTCTGCTAGTCTCTCCCCGAGAAAAGGTTCTTCGGACCCGTTTAAGCCCTGGAATAAATGTCCCGGACCTCTCAAAACAGCAATGGCAATGAAAATAAAAATAATGTAGGGCGGATTGGAGGGGTAAAATAGTCCATAAAGTAGCGCTAAAAGCAATGCTAAATGCTTCTCGTTCCCCATAGCTCCCATTAATCCCCCGATGAAGGTGTTTCCCAAAAATCCTCTCTTAGAGGAAGAATTCATCGAAAAAGTTTCCTCAGCCCGGTTGGAATTTTTCGACCCTTTTAGACCTTCCGATAGTTGTTGAAATAGATCTTTGGAAATGAAATCGTTGTCCTTCCATTTCTGAAGTGCCCTTTCAATGATCATAACTTCATTTTCTTTCATATATCATGTAACAAGGAAAAAACAAGTCAAAAATTCTCGGTGCAAAATAAGCTTCTTGAAGCTGGAGAGGAAAATTTTTTTGGTTAAAAAAAATTGAGCAACCTACTCTGGTCGGGGTGACTGGATTCGAACCAGCGACCTCTAAGTCCCGAACCTAGCGCTCTACCAGACTAAGCTACACCCCGCAGATTCTCTAGAATTGGAATACCTTTCCAAAAGGCGAGCTTTTTTGCAGAAGTTTTATCTAAGGGCTGTGCGCCCTTAGAATCCTCGCCAGGGGATCCATCCCCTGGACTTGGATTTGCGGATTGATCCAGTGGCATCGCCACTGGATCAATCCGCAGGATTAAAAACTTGCCCGGCGCTTCGCGCCGGGCGGCACTTTTTTTATACATTTATTTGTGCGCAACTCCTGTGCAAAATTGCACAGAAGTTGCGCCTAACAAAAAGAAAAAAACAAGTCAAAGAGTCTATTCTTGACCTTGCGGTCAAGGAGTCCACGACTCCTTGCGGGGGGCCAGAGGGCGGAGCCCTCTGGGAGCCTCCCATATTGTAATTATTGCTTGCGTTTGTAATGTTTAGTACTATCCTAAATGAAGATGAGCGTATATAAATTTTGGGTGTATTGGAAAAGCTAAACGAGTGGGATTATTATGCTGAGCGGTTTATTATCGATATTAAATGGAAAATGGTTAACCCATTGTCCAGAGGGAGTGGATGAAGGTGGTATGGATGTTTCCTGGTCGGCGATCCGGGTCAATACGTCGCGTCTTCCCAGGGCATTCCGTGAAAAATTTAGGTTGGGAGGCCGTATGATCAAACAAGATGAAGTAGATGATGCTACTGCTGGCAACGCGACCTATAAAGTAAGCCATGTGGGGAATGGTGGCGACTCAACTTTACTCAACGGCGTAATAGATGAATCCGAGGGTGATATCAGAATCATGTGTTTCGATTTGGCAATACCGGATCAGGTGGCTCTGGTAGAGGCGGTCAGCGGGAAAGAAAAGGATGGCAATTGCGTTGAAAGTTTTTTAAAAAATCTCACAAAAAGACAAGAATTGTCGGAAAACAATGGCTGCGGATTTGTGATGTACCTGGAGGTTGGGGATGGAATATATTGGCGGCCAGAACGATTTGAACGGTTAATTATTGCCCGCGGTGGAGAAATTAAAAAAAACCTGGTCTGTGGTAAAAATAAAATTTTGAGGAACGGAGAAGACTTTGACCCATCGGCATTTCTATGGGGAAAATTCGAAGCAAAAATGAAAAATATCGGGGTAACGCTTTTAAATATGGTAAGGGTGGTTAGCGATTACTGCATATCCGATGATGATAACATTCAAAATGAATTGAAAACAAATTGTGAGTTTTGTGATGCTTTTTATTGGGGAGGGGCAAAGATTATTGTTTATCATAGGGCGGTTCAATCGTTGACACTGTTGTGCTTTGAGCAGCACGACGAAAGAGTTGCCGCCATCGATCGCAAGAGATGTTTTTTTCTAAGGAGTAAAAGTGTTGCGGGATTTGCCATTTTTGCATTAATTTTTTACATGGCTGATTGCGCATTCACTCCCATTCCTTTGCTAGGAGGATATTTGGGCATAGTCTGTCGTTTTGTTGCGACGGTTACCGCAGGAATGGCGTTCTATAAGGTGTATCAGCTGCTTCCCACGCGGTGGCGGACCAGTGTGAGTAATTTTATAAGTAAAAAAATTATATCCCGTTTATCCGTCTGGTTTACGCAGCGGAAACAAACAAAATAGCCTAAGGACGGAGCCCTCTGGGCAGCCGGAGCCCCACATTTCCCGTAAAACTCTTGCAAATATTTTATCATTCAATAGGCTAAGAACCGTTGAGGTGAGGTATCGTGATAAAATAAATTGGTAAATATCGATAGGGGAAATATTATGAAAAAGAGTAAAAATATAGTTACGGCAAGTTGTCTACTGGTGCTACTTGGTGGTAGTACTTCCGTTTTTGCTTCTCATGGGAATTTGTTTTCAATGGCAAGCAATCCAGAAATTACGGCTGAGAAAATAATCGATGTGCTCGGGATAAATGCGGCGGACTTAGTACCGATGGGATACCTTGTGGAACTCTTAAAAGGATGTAATCCGGAAACTGGACATACTCCAAGCGATTGCCTTACGCCTTTCCATTTGGCTGCATTTGACGGGAATGGGGTGTCATTTTTGAGAGCAGTTGCCGAGATTTTGCCATTGGAAGGAGTGATAACGCTATTGCAAATGAGAAGTAGAGGCTGTAAGACCGATAAATACGGTAATACGCCCGTACATTTGGCGGCGAAAAGGTCTAATGGAGAAGATTTTATAGCGTTAATGGGGGAAATGTTTACAAAAGATTTATTGATGGAACTTTTGGGGATGCCGGGACGATTAAATTATTTGCCTTTACATACGGCGATAGAATCCGGAAATGGGGATGCATTTTTAAGAGCAGAGGCTAAAATATTGGAAGATGACAAGGATCTACTGATGGAGCTCCTGCAAAAACGAAGTTTGGGAGGAAAAACGCCCTTACATGAAGCGGCGTATGTTGGGGGAAAAAGCGTGAAATTCGTAAGAACTGTAGCTCAAATATTTGGGGAAGAAAAATTTATAGCACTTTTGGGAGAAGTTGACGATTGCGGTAATACGCCTATATTTGAGGCGACAATTCGTCACAGTGAAGCATTTTTAGATGCGGTAAGCCGGCTCCTACCGTCACAATTTTACATTACATCCAGATGTTGCATTAGGTGTAAGCCCATATAAATACTTGGTTTAGTACAATAAAGAAAACTAATTTTATGGAGCAGGAAAGTATCTCAACCCCAGTGGGAAGTAGAGATTAAGGACGTTTGTTTTATTCCAATGAACGCGTAGCGAAGAGGTACCGCATTAGATTATAAAGGAATAAAATATTTTCAAAAAAGTCTTGCAAATATTTTATTATTAAATAGACTAATAATTGTTATGGCAGGTGGCTGTAATCAATTATTTAAAAGTTAATTAAAATTAATAAACAGGGAAGGATTATGAAAATACATAAAAATATTATTACAATAAGTTGTTTATTAACACTATTCGGTAGCGATAATCAGATTTTTGCTTCGCAGGAGAGCTTGCTAGAGTCTTTAGATGAAAGTTATTATGAAAATGATGATTGGGGAGAGATAGAATCTCATATTTTTTCCAAGAAATTCTGCGAAAAATTTCGAATAGGTCGCTTTTCGCTTAATTTGAATTCCCCGGGTGGATTGAAAATTTTTCCCCTATATTTTTCCAAGCAAGGGGGGCCCCTAGGGGACATGAAAAAATTGCTGGTGCATTGCTGTGGAGATAGCGTTTCGTGGTATTGGGACGGTATTTTTCAAACATCTGATGGAGGTAGTCCTTTTTCTGAAAAGTTTCTCGAACAGGTATCCTATATTTGTGATAGAGATATTGTCTTTTTCGAGGTGGGGAGTAGTATAAAAAAGGATTCCGATCGTTTTGAAAAATTGACGACTGTGGGATTTAATGGCGGTACTCCAAAAGCATCGTCAATTAAGTGTGGTTGGTTTAATGATGAAAATATTGTTCAGAAGTTATCGAGTAGCAGTTTTTCTGATTTATTTGAGCGAGGTGATGATACAACGATAATGCTTGTTTATCATAAAGGATTGGGGAAGATATTTCGTTTTGTTTTATGCGACGCAGGTCTTGAACAAGAACTTGTAAGTGAAGAGTTGTTTGAATTGGTCAGAACTCCTGGAGCTACAGAAAAAGAAATAATGGCGATACTTTGGCAAATTAATTCGACTCAATGGGAAAATGTTTTAGCGAGAAAAAATGAGAATGGCCAAACCCTCTTACATGTGGTGGCGAAGTTTGAAAATAGTGTAGTATTTCTCAATACAATGGCTGAAATTTTACATGGACAATTATTCAATTTCTTGGAAATAGAGGACAAATATGGCAATACACCCTTACATGTTGCGGCGTGGCCTAGAAATGGAGCGATATTCTTGAAAACAATAGCTAGAATTCTTCCGCAAGATCGGTTGGTAAGCCTCTTGGAATTGAAAGATGAAAAGGGTAATACTCCCTTGCATAAGACAGCAGAGTTTGAAAATGGAATACTATTCTTGAAAATAATAGCGAATACATTACCGGAACAATTGGTGAATTTCTTGAATATAAAAAATAATTTTGGCGAAATGCCTTTACATATGGCAGCGTGGTATGCTCACGGGGCAGCGTTTCTCAATGAAGTGGCTGAATTTTTGCCCAGAGATCAATTGTTAACTCTTTTGAGCACACCCGATGGACATGGTAGAACGCCCGAGCATTTGGCAATGAGATCTAAAAATGGGGAGGCATTTTTAAGTGAATTGGCTAAAATTTCACGAAAAATTAATAAATAAACCTCCCGGAACCGAAGGATGGAGACGAGAGAACACCTTTTATAGGCAACGTGGGTATCCTCACGGAATAGCATTTTTAGATATACGCCTCGGGATGTAGCGATAGATATTTAGAAATGAAAAATTCCGAGAGGTAGGTAAATCGGATTACGTATCAAATTTGGATTCATAAGACCTTTCTGTTGCGTTAAAGGCGCTCCGTGCGACGGATTTTCGAATCCCGACGGAGCACTTTACTTTATTTTAATGAATATATCGCGAAAATACACCGCACTGCGGTGTAATAAGATGAAATATTTTTGGCAAAAAAACTTGCAAAAGTTTTATCGGTAAATATCATACAAATTGTTATGGAAAGTATTCATAAATTAATAAGTGTTGTTACGTTGATATCAGCGACGTATGGTGGGATGTATGCTTCCGGAAGTGAAGAAAGTTATGGTGGGGCAGGGGAATCCACTGAAATAATGGATTATTGTTTTCCGGATTTTGAAGTAACGTGTCATTGGTTTCGGAATTTTTCAGAAGAATTCAAAGAAAAGTTTCGAATAGGTCCTTGGTCACTTGATTCGCGCCCATGGAGTATTTCTCCTGTATTCCTTTTGGGACAGAGGGGGCCCGTTAATGACATAATGGCTTTACTGTCCTATATCAGTGGGATAGGACTTGATAAAAAATTATATAACGTTCTTCAAGAAATTGCTCGTGAGTCGGGTGGTCCCTTTTCCCAAAAGTTTCTTGCAGCGCTAGCAATAACTTATGAAAAGAATATTATCTTTCTTGAGGTAGGCAGTGGGGTTAGATTTAAACCTGATTTTTTTGAAAAATTGACAATTGTGAAATTTTTTGATGGTCAGTTAAGAAGGAGAAATTTAGGAATGTTTAAAGAGCAGAGCGATTGGCTTGAAGATATGAATATTCTTGGAGAATTGGATGAAGAATGGATTGTTAATTTATTCGGGCAGGGTAATAAAACGGCAACATTTGTTTACCATAAGGGACTTGGAAAGGTATTTTATTGTGGTTTTTATAATGGAGCGGATAAGAGGTCAGGTCCAGGGGCGGAAGAAGAACTTGCCCTAAGTAGGCGTGTGAAAGAAATGAATGAAGCACTGGCGAGTCGATTGGATTATCGCTTAGCAAGGGCAACGTCGGAACTCCTCAAAGGGGTACCATTGAGTCCTCCTCGGTGTCCAGATGATTACTTCAGAATAATTATTGAAGAAATTGAAATTTGTGATGGCGAGCGAAAATCTAGGGGATTGAAACCATTAAAAAATTTAAAAAGTTCAGACGAAGTAAAGGCGTATTTTACGGAACTTGGACAACTCTTTGGCCGCGAGATAGCTAATCCGTTATCGTACTATATAGGTCTGGCGCCTTTATTGAAGGAATTGGGCTATCCAATTCCAGCTCTAGGATTTAGAGTCGATGAAGAATAAGCCAAAACAGTCTAGGGTGCCCAAGGCGGGACTCGAACCCGCACGTCCTTTCGGACAAAGGATTTTAAGTCCTCAGCGTCTACCATTCCACCACCTGGGCACAACAATTCCAATAAGGCTTTTTTGCCCTAATAATCAAGCTAAATTTGGAATCATAAGCGTTTTTGTATCACGGCAAGGAAAGTAAATTTAAATCCAAAAAAGTTTACATTCAAGCCATTCACGTTATCATAGGGGCATTATGCAAACATCGACATTCAAATCGAAGGTGGACCTATTACCGGTCCTAGCCGTATTATTCTTAACTTCCAATAGCTCCGCTTCAACATCTAAACAAAGAGAACGGGTAGTGAGATTTGATCCATCGATTTCAATGCCTCAGAGATCAGAAATGCGAGCCGTAGATTGTTCGAATACTCCAACGATACTCAAGCTCCAAGCAGAATTCCAAACTTTAGCAGTTTTGTTTCAGTTCAACACTGAATTGGGTATAATGAGAATGAAAGCGATGAAAATTGTAATGCCAGGGTATCCTTTATATATTTCGAATGCTAAATGCTTATCGGCAGTGATTTCCATTGAAGCGGTAGAAAACGAAAGCATTAGGAAATGGAAAGGATATAGTCTCAAGGAGTGTAGCGTGAAACTAGGGGAGGCGTATGAATATTTTTCGAATATCGCCGATTATTCCGATCTCGATGAATTGACTCGCAACTATTATAATGCATTAGCTCAGGCTACTTTTTATTTCGCAAATGCGTTTGATTGGCTGCAAGATGGTTCACTGTCGACGGATGGAATTTCTAGGCAACTAGACGAGTGCTTCAGGGATGATCCACAGGCAAATCGAGTGAGAGGTATTTTTTTTGCAGTGAGTCGGAAATTGCACGATGAACTCAGTGCGGCTGCCCATTAAGATGGTATTTTGTGAGTTATGTGGGATAAAAAATAAAAATATTTAGCTAAAATTCTATTTATATTTATAATTTTTTTGCTATTATAAAAAACGTTATGAAAACATTAACATTCAAATCGAAGGTGGGCCTGTTACCGGTCCTAGGTATATTATTTTTAGCTTTCGATAGCTCTGCTTCGACGGCTGAATCAAAAGGAAAGGTAGTGAAAATTGATCCATCAATCCCAGTATTTCCGAGTTCAAAAATGCGAGTTGCAGATTATTCGAATAACCCAACACTGCTCAGATTCCAAACAGAATACCGAGCTTCAGCAATGCTGTTCTATCCTGGTACAGAACTATATGAGATAAAAAGAGAAGCAATGAAAATTGTGATGCCAGGAAATCCTGACTATTTTGCAACTATTCCAAGTCGAGCTGTAATGGCAACCCCGCCTGAAAAAGTAAAAAAAGATAACATTGAGCTATGGAAAGGATATGATTTCTATAGCTGTGGTCTAGCATTGAAGTCCGCCGTACAATGTTTCCAGTATATTGCTGATTATTCTGATCTCAATGAGTCTATTCGCGACCGTCATAGTGCATTAGCTCAGGTTGCTTCTTATTTTGCAAATGCGTTTGATAGGTTGTCCAAAAGCCCACTATCGGCGAATAAGATTGCTAGAGGATTAGATGAGTGCTTTAGAAATAATCCAAAGGCAAACCGGGAAAGGGGTGCTTTTTATGCAGTGGATCAGAGATTACGCGATGAACTCAATACGGCTGCCCAAGCTTTAGCGAATTTGCCTCGGCATGTCGTTGAAATACGTGAAAAAGAGGGAAGAGAAGCAATGCAATTTTTGACACCGGGAGATCCTTGGTTTCTTTCGGATAATCCGGGTGTAAACGAATTCGCAATCTCTCCTGAAATGGCAAGAAACGAAAGTATTAGAATATGGAAAGAATATGATCTCTCTAAATGTCATTCGGTACTGGCACATGTGGCACAATGTTTCCAGCATACTGCCAATCGTTCCACTTGCGATGAAATTATTCACAGCTATTATAATATATTAGCTTTGATTGCTACTGCTTTCGCGGATGCGTTTTATGCGCTACAAAACGGTAGCTCACTTCTGCCTGAGGAGATTTCTGGAATACTGGATAAATGGTTTGAAGATGATCCTAGGCTAAGACGAGTGAGGAGTATCTTTTATGCCGTAGATCAAAGGTTATGCGCAGCTATCGAAGAGGTTATCTTGGCTGACTTCCTAGTTTGAGCCCAGTGTCATCTAAACGAATGGGGTAATGTCAGGGTAAGAGGGCGGAGAACAGATTTACGTAGCCGACGGTATCATTGGATGGGTTTTGGTTTTATTCCAACGCTTTATTTCGAAAAATGATATATAAAAAAACAAAAAATATTTCAATTGAAAATTGACTTGCATTTAAAAAAATATCATTGTTGTAATGGATGTTATGAAAACATTGACATTCAAATCAAGGGTAGGTCTGTTACCGACCTTGGCTGTATTATTCATATCTTCCGGCAGTTCTGCTTCGGTACATGAACTATTGGAGCGGGAGGTGGGTGAGTTATCGGATGATAGTTCTGCCGCTGCGTCTGAGCCAGAGAAACGAGTAACGTTTCAATTACCCGACAATAGCTCTGCTTCGGTATCTGGCTCTGAACCGGAATCTGAAGATCCATGGACGATGGTAGGTAGGTCTCGGAGGGAAGGAATGCGAACTTTAAATTATTCAGGTAACCCAGCAATGCTTGAATTTCAAAGAAAAGTTCGAGCTATGCGGCATTTGGCCAAGGGTGGCCGCCTATATAAGGAAAAAATAAAAGGCATGAGAATTTTAACGCCAGGAGATCCTTATTGTTTTACGTTTACTCCAGGATTAGCCGAAGCAGAGGTTTCTCCTGAGAGAATAGAAAGAGAAAGTATTAGGATATGGAAAGAACATGATCTGGACAAGTGCATTCAATCATTGGAATGTGCGGAGCAATGTTTCCAGAATATTGCCGATTATTCTGATCTCGATGAGTTTACTCGCGACTATTATGGTGCATTAGTTCAGGTTACTTCTTATTTTATAGACGCCTTCGATACACTGCAAGAAGGCTCACTATCGGCGGAACAGATTGCTAGAGAACTAGAAAAACACTTCGAGAATAGTCCAATGAAGAACCGGGTAAGGGGCGTTTTTTATGCCGTTGAGGGGAGGTTGAAATCCGAACTGCTTTGCCTTTCAATGAAAGAGCCAGAATATCGTAGAACAAAGTATATTAATTTTTTGGGTATTTTGGTAATCGGTGGACTAGGGATTGTACTGAGAACATTTTTTAGTAGATAATGTAAGACAATGGAGAATATTGTATCGGAATTAAAATAATGGGATCTAGGAAATATCCAATCGGTGAGGATATTCCCGCCTGATTTCAAAGAAATAACGCATGATGCCATAACACTCATCCCGAAGTATATCCCCTCTGACCATCGGACGATGATTGATTTCCGGAAGCGCTAAAAGCGAGATCGCTCCGCCTAAACAACCCATCTTGGGATCGCAAAAACCATAAACCACTTCGTCGATCCGTGACATAATCACTGCCCCAGAACACATGGGACAAGGCTCCTTCGTAACGTAAAGTTTTACTCCATTGAGCCGCCAATCCCCAATCCGTCGGGCCGCTTGGGTAATCGCTAGTATCTCGGCATGGGCAGTCGGGTCTCTCAACGCAGCAACGCGATTGTGTGCCGATGCAATGATTTGATTGTCATGTACCATGACCGCACCAACCGGAATTTCATCCTCCTTGTACGCCTCAATCGCTTCATTGTAGGCATGGGCCATGAAAAATACATCGTCCTTTTTGAGCTGCGATGGAAATAACTTCTGAAATGGACAATCCATTTCCTTTCAATACAACACGAAATACTAAAAGATCAATCCGAATCGTGGGTCTCCGGTTGTCCAGGGGGGCTCCGCCCCCCTGGACAAC
>JAIRLD010000034.1 GCA_031259665.1 Puniceicoccales bacterium
ATTTTGTCAAGGCAATCTATTTGCCAAAAGGCGTTTCCTATGGGGCTCTGCCCCATACCCCCCAAGGAGTCATAGACTCCATGACCACTTTCAGCGGGCAAGCCATGCGCATTTTGCGCATGGCTTTCCCGCAAGGTCAAAAATTACCCCCGCGGCGCAGCCGCGGGGCGGGCCTCTTGGCCCCTTTGCGGTTTGATCCAGTGGCACCGCCACTGGATCAAACCGCAAATCCAGGTCCAGGGGATGGATGGATCCCTGGGCAGGAGTTTGCAAGGGGAAGCATTCCCTTTACACTTCTAAATCAGGCGTAAATTCCACCGTCGAGGAGAACTCCTCCCCCGTAAAATGCAACAACTTGGCCACTCGCTAATGCTCGCTGTGGCCTTTTAAATTTTCATTCACCAAAAAATATGAACTCTAAACTGAAAATTTAATTTGGAAGTAAAAATATTATTTAATAAATATTTGACATTTGTGCAAATCTTTAAAGAATAGTTCACGTTATGAAAAAATATACATATTCTACAATATTGTTTTTGTCGCTTGGTATACCTTTCTCGGCCTTTTCCATTGAAGATTATCGTTTAGTGGATGTTGGAAAATATCGAAGAGCTAATCCGGATCCACTGGATGCTATTCCAACAGAAAGTACTGTAACGTTAGGTAAACAATTGGGCAAAGGACAGACAGCTGTCTATAGTGCTACGGTCGTCGATTCTATGGGAAGAAGACATGAAATTGCCGCCAAACCGTACTCCAGCAGTTCTGGAATTACTGATGAAAATTATGAACAAGAAGTCCGAGCTATACAAAATTTACGTAATGAAAATGTCCTCCGTCCAGATGACCTCGTTTCTAAAGTAGACGGCTTGAGGGTAGTTGTAACACCAAAAGTGTTAGCCGATGGAACCATTATTATGGAAAAGATCCAAGGCATGGACGGAGCTAAAGCTACACATTCCACCGATCCTTCTCAATCCCCTTTCGCTAACGGTTACGTCGATGATCTACAAAAAGCAATTCAGCGCATGGGTGAATTATTGGGAGGACTAAATTCTCTCCATGAATTGGGACTCGTGCATCACGATATAAAATTGGAAAACTATATGATCGAAAAAAGAGAATGCCCCCGGGAAGAAATAGAAGCGAAGGTAGAGGCCCGAGCAAGGCAAATGACCGGCATAACGGGAGAAGAAAAAGACCTGACGGAGGAAAAAAAGCAAATACTCAATGCAGCAAAAATAATAGCCAGAAGTGGCCTAAAGCCTGAAGATTTGTATGAATTTCATATTCGAATCATCGATGTGGGCACCTTGACACCTAAAGGGGAAGTATCTCCTAACACAGATGGAAGATGGGCCCCACCGGAAGATTATGATGATGGCAACAGAGCTAATCCCGCCGATGATATGTATCGTTTTGCGACTACACTGCCAGTACTTTTATTCGGCAAAGCAGGCAATAATCTACAAGAAATTTTCAAAGAAAGTACAGATGGCCAATTTGCTAATATGAGAAAAAGCCAAAATGGGGAGCAACCGATGACACCTGAAAATATACGTTACTTCATACTTAACCAACTTCAGACAATAAACAAAAAAATGAAAGTAAACACTAGGAAATCCTATCCCGAACCGGTTTTGATGGAATTTGCACAAATCATGACCGATTGCCTTTCCACAGATCCCACACAACGTCCAACGGCAGAAACTGTCCTCCGGAAAGTGACACACCTCGCCCTATCCAATTGGCAACGCGATGAAACCGGTGAATATAAACCAGAAAATACTTACAAAATTGAAGTTCTGCCCAACTCATAAAAAAAGATTTTCCTCAACAACTAGATAATTTTAGATTGAGATAATCAGGCGTAAATTCCACCGCCGAGGAGGATTCCTCCCCCGTAAAATGCAACAACTTGGCCACTCGATAACGCTCGCTGTGGCCTTTTAAATTCAATAATTGCTTCATCAAAAGAAGTCCTTTCAAAATAAATTTCCTGGTAAGGATCGCGGTAACGCGGTCGACAAAGTAAATCGCAACGCTCCGGAAATGCTCGATTCGTGTAACTCAAATGGTAAACTTTAAACCGATTATGATATAATTTTTTTTCACTCTCAAAGGCCACTCTCAATTCATTGCGCTCCAAATCTTTCCCCACTACAACGTAAAAATTGTAATCCGAATTGGAAGGAATATTTAATCCATGCCGTTGCCCAATGGTAAAATTGTGTAATCCCTCGTGTTGCCCAACGATCTTTTCCTCGGAATTTATGATATTTCCCGGATTTTTTTCAATATAGTGGGCTAAAAAATTCTGGATCTTAACTCTTCCTAAAAAACAAATTCCTTGACTGTCCTTTTTATGGGCATTCGCAAATCCTCCCCTTGTCGCCAACGCACGCACTTCATCCTTCGCCAAATCAGCCACAGGAAACTCCGCAAACCGAATCTGCTCCTGCTTCAAATAAGCCAAAAAATAGGTCTGATCCTTGTTTTTATCCTCCGGTTCAACCAAATCAAATGTCCCATCGATGTTCTTTCTTTTTTTACAATAATGGCCCGTTCCAAGAGCTATACTGCCATTGTCCTTCGCTATGTCCGCTAGAGCTCCAAATTTTACAAACTGATTACACAAAATATCCGGATTCGGCGTAATACCCTTACGGTAACCCTCGATTAAAGGTGTAACAACCCATCGTTTGTAAAAATCAATCATGTTCACAATTTCAAAATCAATTCCAATCCGATCCGCTACCCGGCGTGCATCCTCCAAATCCCTTTTCCAGGGACAACTTCCCAATGGAGCAATCGCATCCTCACTGTGCCAGGTACGCATATAAATGCCTCGCACTTCCCTACCCGATGCCTTTAGCAATAATGCCGCAACCGAACTGTCCACACCTCCCGACATCGCTACGGTCACTTTCCGATTTTTTCCCATGAATACTTACCCCTTCTCTAAAATCTCAATCAGTTTTTGTACGGAACTATTTTCAATCCTTAGGGCGTGATTCTTATCGGCGGGAATGAGGTAAGCTTCACCATTTATAATACCTAATTCGAATTTCAGCGTTTCATTGATTTCTAAAATCAATTTTTCACCATCCCATTCGGCATCGAGCATCGACTTCTCCCGGACATCCAAAGGACAAATGAGCGATAAATGTAGCAAAATAACTTTTTCATCAAAATTTTCCAATAATTGCAAAACCGTTTCTTTCTCTTGAAGCTTGAATGCGTTCCATTTTCCCGCTTCGTTGCGCGATAAAAATAATTTCTCCCCACGGTAGCGCAATGCGACGGAATGAATGTCTGGAAATAACGACCGACAACATAAAGACTGTAAAGGATGGTCCAATACGTCGTCCAGTGGAACAAAAAAATAGGCTTCGCTCCCCGAAAGATACCCCAAATACACATCCCTTTTGGAAACGGCATCAAAAACTCTCTTCTTCAAATGAATACTCAATTGTTGCTGGCGGACATCGCAAATAGTCATCGTGATTTCAGGATTCCTTTCCTCCGTGGTTTTGGAACTGTCCCTGCGCAAATTCTTATCTCTAAACGGAAAAACTTCCCAAGCAATAATGCGTCCTAAAAATTTTTCCACCTCCGTGTCATCGGCCTCAATGGCAATGGGACTTAAAAATTCCCAGCGATTTCCTTTCTTGACGAAGGAAAACTTCTGCCGCGCTTGATGAAAAATGAGATCAAATTGACAAATCTCCCAGAGTTTTAGCGGACATATACTCCGCTCACACCAAAAACGAACGCCCTGCTTCAAAATACGCATCAATGCCGTTTCGCAAAAATGATCATCCTCCTCGGTATCGCTAAATACCATTTGAGTACCATCCTTTCGTTCTAAAATGATCACCGTATGCTCGGGTAAAACCTTTTCCTCTGAAAATGCCTGAAAAAATTCTTTCACCGCGAATGGATTGACTGCCCAATGAAAATGTTCCGTCAATTGCCACCCATTGTGATCCTTTTTTTCTACTTCAATGCGCTCATCTTGAAATATAATGTAAATTTTACGAATCTTTTGCTCCAACCCCAAAACGTTAGGGGATAATTTTCCCACTTCATCGGGATCCGCTACGCGAAATAATCGCCAGTGGAACACGCATAATATCAAAATAACAAAAATTAAAACCAAAGTATATACCCATTTCATCACGTATTCCTCCGGATATAGGCGACTAAATGGCCAAATAGCAAAATGCAAAACGGAATCAAAAGTAAAATCATTCCGATTTTAAATAACTCCGCCTTGGATAGGGTAATTTTATAGTTTTCCGTAGGACGTATTTGGACGGAATTCGATAGGAGATCTGTCCCCTCCAGTAGCCACGTTGCCATCGAATTGAATAAAATTTTGTTCCCTAAAACACAGAAACGATTGTTATTGATGAAATCCGCACTCCCTATAACCAGTAATTTTCCCTGCGTCCCGGGAGTTTTTTCGTCGATCATGTGCTCCGATAAAACGGCTACCGAAACGGGACCCGCTAAATCCTCCGAAGGATTATACTGTGGTTTGCGCTGTAAATAATCGAGTTTCGCAAATGTTTTCTCCCCCGAAGAAAATAGGGGTATTGCTTTGTACTGCTTCACCGGAGCGCCGATGTCGAGGCGAACCGGCTGGCATAACCCAAATAATGCCACCAATTGCATGCTAAGCATGGATTGCGTGATCGGATGCTCCACAAAATTGTCGATCATATGTTCCCCGGAAAGGCCCAAATGGTCGTTGTTGCCGATGATCAACATATCGTCGGCTAAAATCCCCCAGTCGAAAAATAAATCCTCTAAACCACATACCCTCGGTGGCGACAGTAGGATCAAAATACGTCCATCCCGCTTCAAAAAACTCCGTAAAACTTGAATCTCCTTTTCCGCAAAATTCGTTTGGGCTCCGGCAATGATGAGTAGCCGCACATTGCTATCGTCAATCTTTTCCGTCAATTTTACTTTTTCAACCCGATAACCATTTTGCCGAAGGAGTTCCTTGACGCTAGAACTGCCGTAGAGCGGGTGTACGCTATCGATATCGATCTCGCCATGGCCCACCGAAAAGAGTACCTTTTTCGTCTCGCGGTTGGAAAGTTTCAAAATTTCATCGGAAATAATCCGCTCCCCCTTAAAGCCGGAAACAACGCCATCCTTAAATTCATAGAGCTCGAAGGCAGGGATAATGCGAAAATGCTCCCGACTTGAAATCACAATACTGTTGCTCGTAACCGCTCCAAAACGTAGGGATAGTTCCTCGGCCATGCGTTGCTGTTGTACCGTATCGATGAACTTCACCTTGATCCACTGGGATGCCGCATGCTTGTACTCCTTCAACAAATTACGCAAATCATTCACAAAAAATGGAATGGTATCGTCCTGTGACCGACCGTAGAAAAGATAAATCTCGACGGGATCTTCCAAAATATTGAGCACATTGAGCGAAAATTCTTCGAGGGCAAAATTGTGCTTTTTTTGCCAATCGAAACGGATAAAATGGCGCGTAGAAAATATATTAATCGCCGCAACAACGAGCAAAATAACAACGATCCCCAGCATTTTGTTCAGCAACTTTATCTTACGCACCCACTTAAAATCTTCAGGCATAATCAGGGAACTTAGGTAGATTCTAAAACTTTTGAAGATTTATTTTATTTGAATGCCTCCGCGTCCCGAATCGGGATGGAGCAACTCTCCATTGGCTAATTCAATGACCAAAAACTCTCCCCGATCAAAAAAAATCTGAATCGGTACTTTATAGGTAATAACCCGTTCGCCGCTTTTCTGTACCATCCCTGAAAATATTTTCGTCTTGTCCTCCTCGGAACGTACCATCACTTTGACATCTCCGCTAGCCCGTATGGTGATCTTTTTTTCGACGGGTTCGTTCGTACGTTCCGACTGCGCCACCTCAATGGATGACGAATGAGGACGGGCAACAATACCAATGACCAGGTATAATAGCAATGAAACAAACAAAATAGTTCCCCCAACAATACCCGCTGTTTTCATGGCCATGACTCGATCCTTAGCAAGGGATTGAGATTCTTCCGGCGATCCCCCTACTCCATCCACGTCGTCCGAAAAGGAAGTTTTCACCTGATCGAGGTTTACCTCCTGCGTCTTTTTGGCGACCTGTGACACCATTTCCCGACGTTTCCGGGAAGATTCTAGAGTTTCAAAAGGTTTAATGGGGCATTTAGCCATCATTTCCTCCCGGTTTAAACCTAGGAATTCCACATAGGACCCATAGAACCCACGCCGATAAATATCCGGCAGATTGAAATCAAACCGCTCGTTCTCAATCGCCTCCAAATATTCCGCTTTGATGTGTATCGCCTCCGCTATCTCTTCCAGCGAAAGCCCTTTTTTCTGACGCGCTTCGGCAAATAAACTCCTCAGATTTTCACTCATATAATATGCATCACCTGCACCTTACGATGCAACTCTGTATGTACATGCAACCCATTATTGCAAATATGCAATCTTATTTTTCACACATGCGCTATCACAAATCACTTGACAAAATTACCAATGACGCCAAAGCTAAGGGCATAGGGCGGGAGCAGGTGACATGTCAAAATCCCAGGTACCCATTCCTTAGGATTTTTCAGGGATTTGTCAATGGTTTATTTCGCTTATTGACAAGCTTTGTATTCCATAGGTTAATTGTTTTTATTATTTTTTTGCCATTTTCAAACACGGAACGGCATCGATCAAGGTTTGCATATAACCATTGTTGGAAATCCCTAAATTTTCCGAAGAGCAAAGTTCCAAAAATCGTCCCTGACGCATTACTATAATATTATGGCACAAATAGGCAACAACGGCGATATTGTGCGAAACAAATAACATCGTAAGGTTTTTAGTTTGGTTGAGTTTTTGCAAAAGCAACAAAATTTGTTTTTGCGTATGGAGATCACAGGCACTTACAATCTCATCACAAATCAATATTTGAGGATTCACGGCCAAAGCGCGCGCAATAGAAATACGTTGCCGCTGCCCCCCACTCAGCTGCGATGGAAAACGCCCAACCAAATCACCACCCAATTCAACCGATTCCAATAATTCTAAAATACGTGTCTCCTTTTCCTTAGAACTCAAACATGGAAAATGGATCTTTAACGGTTCCAATAAAATTTCTTTGATCGTCATTTTGGGATTGAATATGTCGCAAAAATCCTGGGGAATCATCTGTATCTTTCTTCGATAGGGAAAAAACTTCCTCTCCGAAAGCTTCGTAACATCAATCCCTTCGATAAAAATATGACCACTTTTAACCGGAATAAATTTACAAAGTGCCTTGAGTAAAGAAGATTTTCCGCTACCACTTTCACCGACGATCCCCATAATCGTTCCCCGATTTAACGACATCGAAACCCCATTGACCGCTCGTACAATACCACCTCTTCCTAGCGAAAAAAGACGCCTATCCCTATAATTGATAACCAAAGATTCAAATTTTAACGCACTTTCTTCGTCCATGCTAATACTTTTCACGAGTTTACCAAATACTGACCATCGAATCCCCTCACAAAAGACAAAACTCATTAACGACAAAAACCTACAAACGTCAAGGCAATTATGAAGCTCCGGTTGCCCAGAGGGCTCCGCCCTCTGGACTCCCGCAAGGAGTCAGGGACT
>JAIRLD010000052.1 GCA_031259665.1 Puniceicoccales bacterium
TCTCTCCAAAGGCATCGATTATAGCCTGCAAAGCTTTAGGATCATCACTGGATGCAGCCCTAGTTAACAGTGTAAAGCCATCTCTATTTTGCTCTTGCAAAACTTTTTTCAAATCTTCCGGAGAAAGCTTAGTAAGAATATCTTTTATTGGGTTTATAATTTCATCTCGTTTTCTTGCGGATTCTTTTACGCTTTTCCATCCTAACTTCCCAATCAATTTAAACAATTCATCACCCTTCTTTTTAACTTCACCATCGTTTAACGGTTTGGGGCCCACTGTAGTGGCGGCTAGCGGAGCTTCTTTCGGAGCTTCTTGCAAAAGCGATAATTGGCTCTTTATTGCTTCCATTTCTCCAGCATCGGATGACTTTGATAACCTACTTGTTAATATACTCCGGGCATTACGTACAAGATCCACTGTTGACTTTCCTCCCGCTTTGAGCAGAAACTGTGCTCTCTTTTCCGGAGTACTTAAATCGCCTTTAACATTTTTAAAGATTTCATTATCTGCATCTTGAGCTATAATTTCACACACCACCTGGCGAAGTTCATTCGTTCCATCCAACCTTAAACCACTCATAATTTTTGCCATTATATACAAAAAAATATATTATAAATACTTTTTTTAATACTTTGCGCCGCTATGGGGAAAAATTTTCCATAGCTTACAAATATTCCACGCCGTCAACTCCCATGGCCCAGGAAATTATCTATTCTTCAACAGACTATTCGCCGTTTCTAGAAAACTCTGATTTTTATTCATCGTCGCCATTTGTAAGGGCGTTTCACCCTTTTTGCTTTTCATTTTCAAAAGCCCTTCCAATTGATCCGACGGCAATTTTTCAGCCACCACCTTCAGAAATGCTACCCCTTTTTCAGGCACTTCGGCTCCTGCCGCAAAATGTAGAGGTGTAAAATCCCATTGATTGGTCGTCCTCAAGAGATCCAACAATTGTTGCGGGGATAATTTTTCGATCACCACTTTTAGAAATGCTCCCCCATCATCGGCATATGCCGCAAAATGTAAAGGCGTAAAACCGGATTCGTTCTTCGTTTTTAGAAGATCAAACAACTGCTGTACAGACAATTTTTTAGCCAACTCCCCTAAAAAAGCTACTCCGTTTTTGGAACACGTCGCCTCATGTAAGGGCATATCGCCATTTTTGTTTTTTATATTTAGTAGGCTTACCAACTGTTCTTCCGATAATTTTTCAACCATTACCTCCAGAAAAGCCATCCCGTTTTTAGACGCCGCCGTTGCATATAAGGGCGTTGCACCATTTTTGCCTTTCTTCTTCAAAAGATCTACCAACTGTTGCGATGATAATTTTTCAGTTAGAACCTTCAGAAATTGATCACCGTTTTCAGTGACCGCCGCTCCATATAAGGATGTAAAGCCATTTTTGTCTTTCTTCTTTAAAAGATTTACCAATTGTTGCGTAGACAGTTTTTCCGCAAGTACGCTCAGGAATTGAGCACCACTTTCGAATGTCGCCGCCAAATGTAAGGGCGTAAAGGTATTGTGGTTTTTTACATCTAAGACACATACAAACTGTTGTGGTGATAATTTTTCGGCCACTATTTTCAAAAGTTGATCGCCATTTTTTAACTTTGTCATTGTATGCAAGGGCGTAAAACCCCTGTGACATGACATTTTTAAAAACGCCACCAATTCTGCCGGCAATATTCGAGTAGCCACCTCCCTGAAGAATGCTTCTCCACTCCTACGATTCACCGTCGCCAAATGCAGAGGAGTTTCGCCAGTACTTCCCCTCATTTCTAAAAGATCTACCCACCGTTTCGGAAATTTTTCGGCTATTACCCTTAGAAATTGATCGCCATCTTTGTATGTCGCAGCCACATGCATGGGTGTCTCACCTTTTTTGTTTGGCATTTTTAAAAGATCCATCCACTGATCCTCCGATAACCTTTCAGCCACTGTTATGAGAACGTCTACCGCATCCGCATAGGTTGCCATCACATGCAGGTGCATATCACCTTCTGCGTTCATTTTCGTAAGAATAACCATCCATTGTTCCGGAGGTGTTTGTTTAATTATATTGAGCATTTCTTCCGATTCGGCTCGGTTATTTTGGGATCTATGCAAATTTTTCCTGAAAAGGAAAATTTTAACACCACCACCCAGCAGAATTACCGCGAGAATGATCACAATAATATTTCTATTTTTTTTCATAATATTTCCTCTCATTCGTTCAATTCGTTCATTATTAACGCAAAACCTTTATGGCAATCAAAATTTTCACTTTTCATAGCGCATTCGAGAAAACTGTAATTTACTTGCCATAAAGATGCTTTGTATATTTTTCATAAAAAAGACGTCTTGTAAATGCTTACTAATATTATAGGAAATCGTTCGCCTTCTATCCCCCTTTGGCCACTTGAAAAAAATGGCCATCGCTACCGTGAAAATATTTGATGGCCCCCAAAAAGATCATCTATTTTTCAATGGTGGTATAATTGTCATATCCACAAAAATAAAATAAATAAAAAAGCGTTCTTGCCTAAAACATGTTTCCGTTTATGCTTTGAGCGTGAAAAAGTTGGATTACTTGTATGGAAAACACTCGAAAGATGGCTTGACACTTCTTGAATTGTTCATCGTCATCCTATTGATCTCTATTATAAGCGCAGTGTTATGCAAACTAACATTCCCTAGTAAGGAAGATCTACAGAGAAAGGGCCCCAAAGAAGCATTGGAAATTATCATTAAAATGGCACGGAAAACAGCTAATCGCGACGCTCAAAAAATGCGTGTCCTATTTCTCGATCAAGCTATACCAATCACATTCGATAATAATGCAACCGGTAGTGAGGCCGGTCTCCATATCCAATTGTCCGGAGTAAATCCAAATTGCCGAGATTCTGTTTTGAATTTTTTACAAGAAACGGTTGTATCGCCCCCTACGGCTTGGCCACCCAAAAATAAGTATAATACTAAAACCCCCCTCTTTGTCGTGACAGACGCGAAGGAAAAGGTCACATTCGATGAGGATAAAATATGTTACGTCGTTCTCGCAAATCCAATCAAAGGCCAACTGACAAAAGGTTTCCATACAGCCTTCGAAGAAGGTCACGTCGATTCTAAAGGACAATGGAAAGGAAAAAGAACGTCTCATCGATATTTTGAGGTTTATCCCTCCGGTATGTGCAATTCTGTTAGCTTTAAGGGCGAAGAGTGCCAAGAATATAATCGTGAACATTCTATTAATCCCGTATCCGGTATAGTCACCGTACATAAATGAAATCATCCCCCTAGTATCCTCCCATCGAATTGACGATCCTTAGTTCAGTTCTCTTGGGGGGCTTCATAGTCTGAGAGAGGATAGGCTTAAGCTTCTTGATAATCCTACAAGCACTAGCTCTATCAAGACCCAACAGTACACCCGTAAATCTCTGAGTAACGTAATGCCTGTAGAGTACATGAGTAGAATCATGACCCTGCTCCTGCCATCCAGCTTGTGAAACCTTTCAGGACGTTTGTACTTACTGGTAATCTGTTTGTTGAACTCACGCTTAACCTTTGGAATCGAGGCCTCAAACTTGTGAAGATTGAGTCCAAAGATATCATTGAACAACCTTGGACTTATTTCAAAAAACTCATAGCTGATCATATTTTTACCTCCTGATACGCTACTCTGCACAATTTTTACAGAGTTCGAAGCCATTTGCTTTTTTTACAATAGGTCTAATCTCTGAACTCACACCGTTCCTCTTCGCAACATTTCTATTACTTATTTGACTATATCCCCATCATTTCACCACATCAATCGCATTCTCCTCGGAATCGTCGATATTTTTCTGGACCAACAATTGATGACTACTCGCCGGATTGATCATTCGGGCAAGATTGCCCTCCAGGTTCATATCCTCCTTATTCGGTAACATCTTCATCACCGATTCGGTTATGCCCTTGAAGAAATCTTGGCTAAAACGACTTATCCCGCCGATTAAACGTTTGGCAGGTTTTATACCCGGTAAATTAAAAATCGCTTCGAAGGCATTTTGAATGATTAGATTAATACCATGTCGCTGTAAACGTGCCTTAATCGCTTCAATTACCTCGCTCTGGGAACGGACATCGGTAAAATTCCATGTCGCATTGACCTCAATTTCAGTACTTTCGCCTTCTCGAATCACATTATAGAGCTCGAATTTACCGAGATAAACGAGCATTTTTTTAGCTACACATTGACCGCTTTCGTGGATTGAAAAAAATCTTAGCGGTACTCCATTGTTGAGTTTATCGGCTGCTACTTTCACGGGATATTTTTTTCGTTCGCGATCGCTGCGATCATTTTTAGGCGACTTCTGGACCAGCTTCGAATCCTTCCCTTCAGAACTTGCAAAGGCCTCCATAAAACCCAGAATGTTGATCTCACTTTGCTTATTCGCATCACAAACAATGCGATCCACTTCAAGAATGACCTCTTCGATGACCATTTCCGGATTGAAAACGGTCAGCAAATTCGCTTTGACCATGATGCGACTGATCTTTAAACAATCATCCTGCGAAAATTTTCCTTCCGGATTCCTCACTTCAATGCCATTAAAATCGATCAATCCCCGGTAAAGCGCACACTTGGACTCCTCAATTTTAAATCTAAACCCGGATTTATGGGCCACGTACCATTTCGCCATCGAAGGAAACCATAGGTTAAAGGAAAATACCAAACCAATTGCCAATAGAGATACAAAAAATGATAGAATCACCAGAAAGTGGATGAAACCAGAAAAAAAATGCCACAAAAAACGTACCGCCCTAAAGGGAAAAAGAAGTAACTTTAGAAACATATGAGCTATAATCTAACAATCTTTCCCATTCGTCCAATCTTTATCTCAATCAAAATTTCGTCAATTATTAAACTTTAAAAACTCAATTAAGTTAAGCAGAAGTAAAAATATATTGATTTTGTATAAAATTATTCTAAAATACAATAAAAGAGACGACCTATGAATATTAGAACTTTAAAGATTTTTTCCGATCTCGTTGAGAATGCAAATTTTTCGAAAACGGCCAAACTCAATAATGTTTCCCAGTCTGCGGTTAGCCAAAAGGTTCGGCTTTTGGAGGAGCGTTTAAATGTCAATTTATTAGAAAAGAAACAAAAATCATTCCAATTGACAGATGAAGGAGCTGTTTTCTACCACCATGCTAAACTCATTCTCTCGGAATACGACACTATGTTGAAGGATTTACAAAATTACGATATCCAAACGTTAGGAGGAATCAGTCTCCTGGTCAATTACTGGATTGGGAACTACATTATCCCCCATTACGTTCGGGAATATTTCAAGACATCCAAAATTTTTACATTGGACATTCATTACGGCGACTATAAGAATATACAAACTGCCAATTTAGATCCCCGGATCAACCTAATCGTCCTAGAATCTCCGTTACAGAACGAAGGGTTCGCTTCGGAATTGTTTACGAAGGATGAATTTGTCATGGTTTGCCTTGCCCAATCGGAATTTGGAAACCGACAAACGTTTTCGATGGAACATTTGGACACGCACCCCCTGATCGGTTTTACAAAAAATCATTCTTTGCGTTTGATTTTCGAACAAGGCCTTGAAAAGAAAATAAGCCGGCCGCATTATTTGATGGAGTTTAATCAGATCGAACTCATCAAACAGGCCATTGAAATGCACAATGGAATAGCCATTTTGCCAAAAAGCAGCGTCCACTTACCCCGTGAAGAGCACCTTTTTCAGGTACTCCCTCTCAAAGATATGCACATCGCTATCCCGCTCTATTTAATTTATCGAAAAACGCAAAAGCCTAACCGTGCTATGGAACATTTCATCGCAATCCTAAAGGGAAAAACAACCATTTCGATTTCGAAACTCATAAAAAACACTTGACAGATTTATGAATAACCTCAAAGCTGAGGGCAGAGGGTGTGAGTGAGCGACGCGTTCAAAAGCGGAACACGTTCTTTTAAGATTCCCCACGAATTTGCCAATGTTTTGCTCCGCCTACCCATGCGAATAACCTTGCCCATACGAGTAACCTTACGGCCTTTGTCCACGAATGCAGAAAATTACTTCGCATCCTGCTTACGTTTGGCAAAATTTTCCACGCGAGAAAACCAATGGAGCGGAAACTCTTTGAGCAACTGCAGCCACATATGTTCCAATCCTCCCTCGAATTGTTCAGCTTCGTCGAGATAGCGCGCTACATACCGTTCAATCCTTTGGCGTGGCGCATCGTTCGCATAACTCTCCAATTCCATTTCGTTACCGAAGTTTTGCGCAATATAGTGTTCCACATCAGCAATTGCCTGTCCTTCCGCACCTTGTTCCAATGGCATTTCCATTGGATTTTGCGTAATTCCATAAACAAGGTAAGCCGGACTTACCCGAAATAACTTCGCAATTTCTTCGATTGCCTGCCGTGCCGATGGAATTCTTCCATTCCGCCAGGTACTCACCGTAGAAATTGCTGCCCCAGTAACAGCACTGATATCTCGCAGCGTTAAATCATGGTATCCCATTAATAATCGGAACCTTAATCCAAATCCGCCACTTCCCTCTTGATCACTCCCAATCATCATAGAATCAAAAAAAATTCATTCCAAATGGAATTATTTTGACTTTCTCAAAAAACACAACATATTTAAACATAACTTATAGTTCTATTCCTTTCTTATCCTGGATAGCAAAATAGGCAAAGGTACGTGAATAGCAATTATAAGTTTTATGCGTTGAAAGATTTTTATGGTCAATATGGATGGTGATATGGAAAATGCTACCCGAAAATTAATCGAATACGTGCTGACAAAACTTGAAACAGAACCGGTTGCGGAGCGTATCAAACTCTACAATATTTTGGCGGACTTTCTTCCGAGCGAAGAAGCGAGTGTCCGATTACGAAAATACAATGAAGAACTACAACGAATCGACTTTGAATTTCAACGCATAAAATCACTCTTTTTTTTAACCAATAAAAATGAAAAATCATGAATAGTCATACTCAATTCTTCAGTTTTATGGTCCCGGATAAGGAATGGTTTTCGCCGAAGGAAATGGCGAATATTGTTGGGAAAACCGATCAATACATTCGTGATGCGTTCGATAATCAAAAAATTTTCGGACACACCTCCAATGGCCGTTCTCCCCGGGGCCAGGAAAAACGTAAAACCTACCAGATTCACCGCGATGGTGTCCTCCTCTACCTACTGGAGACAGCTAATTATTCTTCGGAAGACTTTACGGAGCGTATCGTCGATCTCATCCGTTCGAAACCGGATACGATACTCAAGAAAATAAAGTCAACGGTGGATAATTTACTTATTAAATGGAATTGATCGTCTTGATCATCTTTGCTTTTCGAAATGAAAAAATTTCGTGATGTGTGACAATAACGTGATCGATAAAGCAAAGTTCGAGGGATTCGGCTGCTTTTTCGATTTTTTTCGTCAGAATACAGTCATTATCGGACGGTAAAACATTTCCGGATGGGTGATTATGGGCAATGATAAAGGCACTTGCATGATTTTTCAATGCGTACTCCATGATTTTACGTGGATAAGCATTGGTCCGATTGACCACACCTTCTTCAATCCGAATCACTCCATCCTTAAGTAATCCCAAACATGTATTAAGTAAAGCGACCTCAAAAACTTCATTTTTCAACCCGCCTAAACGCAAGCGCCAAAATTTTTCCAACCGTTCATAATTATCGATGATACATTGATTCGTGGGTATATTTCCGTTCAAATAAATTTCTGCGAAAGACTTAATCATTCCGATGGCGATGGGAGCAACGGTCCCCATCCCTTTGATTTGGTTTAACTCGTCGATAGTAGCATCAAAAATCGCATGGATGGAGCCAAATTTTCGAAGCAGTGCTTTAGCTATCGATTTGACGTCTTTCCTTGGCAGGCAAAGTGTCAGAAAAAGTTCTACAATTTCATGCTCCGCAAAACAGGCTAATCCGAAACGCATGAAGCGTTGACGCAGACGTTTCCGATGACCATCACAATTTTTAGTAACACTCACGAAATATATTTTAAAATATCCATTGAAGATAGGCAAGTTTTTTATGGAAAAAACTTCCAAATTTTATTCAAAATTCCTCATTGTAAAAATACGACACGAGGGACAAGCTTCAGCGTAAAAACCTTAGCGGCTAGAAAATACAATACAGAGCCTATATACAGAGCTTGCACGCAATACGACTTCCGGGAAAATCGCCATACTTTTATATTCCTCGAACTACTTTGCCCTTACCTGCCCTCTCCAGATAATCCAGAAAAGAGCAGGGAGACAAAAAATATTACTTTATCCTAACTTTCTTCGAAAACACTATCTTTCTCTTCGTGGACACTAGGTTCTTCACGGAAGGCTTCCAGAAATAGCAGACTCTCCTCCTGGGATGGGTCTTCAGGGACAGCAGGCTTTCCGGACTCGGAAAACCACCATCGGCCATCAAAATCTTGGCATCTAAGTCCTCTCCTCTTCCCTCCACTGGGCAAATCCTCCGGTATTGCCACCATAAAATGATTGCCACCATAATTAATAAGCCCACCACAGTCAGGAATCTCTCCCAAAGCCCGTGGATTGTTACCATCTACGCAATCAAACTGATATACCCCCAAAGCCTCATATGCAAATGGTAAAAATGCATAATCAAACCAAACCTTTCCATCTGCTATATCCGCACAGAGCTGATCCCAATTAAAATCAGAATCGCCAACAACATATTTATGATATCGCCTATCTTCGCTGAGAACGGCTTTTAAGGTTACAATTTCATCTGTATTGTTGGAACCCTGGCGCGAAATCTCCTCGCCTATTTTTCCTATACACTTATTTACTTCTTCTATGGCAATTGAGATGACTGGCAAATCATCTTGGGCATGAAGTAAAGCCAGAAGGGAATAAAAGCCACACCACCCATTTCCTAAAGCATCGTATAGCACCATCCGGGGTAGTAAATTCTGTTGAATTTCTCTCATTTTTTTCCATTTACCGCGTATTTTTTCCTTTTCTATTTTTTTATATTCCTCAAAGAAAACACTCAAGTCTATCTGTTCTTTCTCATCTGCTCCCGATGCGGTAGAAGCGGCAAGCGACGAAACTCCAGAACTCCTTCCGGAACTCACATTTGCTCCCGATGCGGTAGAAGCGGCAAGCGACGAAACTCCAGAACTCCTTCCGGAACTCCCATCTGCTCCCGATGCGGTAGAAGCGGCAAGCGATGGAACTCCAGAACTCCTTCCGGAACTCACATTTGCTCCCGATGCGGTAGAAGCGGCAAGCGACGGAACTCCAGAACTCCTTCCGGAACTTCCATCTGCTCC
>JAIRLD010000053.1 GCA_031259665.1 Puniceicoccales bacterium
TAGTATTTAGCGCATATTGAAACAGGAGAGAAAGAATGAGTGCGGTAGGTGGTAGTCATAGAAATATTCGAAAAGAGTTAGAGGAGTTTAGAAGTGGCATAAAAAAACTAAACGATACAAGCAAGCTATCAGGTACAATAAATGGCCAAACATATAATGCCGAAATAGCAAAATCAAGATGGCTTAAGATTCCGGAAGTTATTGTAAAAGATAAAAGAGGAAAAGAGATTATGAGATGCAAAATAAAAAATTTTGACGAATCAAAATTAAAGCATGAAATTTTAAAACATCAGTGGAAAGCAAAAAAGAATTTTTCAATAGAACAGAGAGTTCAATTATATGCGGTAGCTGATGGGCATAAAGTCGGTAAATCCGGTAAATCAAATAAGCAGATTGAATTAGAAGAAATTAAAAAAGAATGCTTAGAAGTCGTAAAAAACAAAAAGGCACCGATAAACGAAAGAGCGAATGCTTTATTCGGGCTAAATGCAATATATCAAAATTGGAGTCCTAAAGAGAAGCAATCGGGTGAGGAGGTGGCGAAGATTTTAACGGGATTTAATGACTCTACCTGTGTAGCAGTAGCCGAAGGCTTACTTGATGCCATAGGAGATTCGAATTTGTCAAAAGAAAAAAGGGATGAATCGATGCAGTTATTGGTAAAAATATACAATAATCTTGGGATTCCTAAAAACATAAAAAAAGCGATTGATGCTAAAATGGATGAAAATATTGTAAATAACAAGCTTTCTGATCTAGATTACGTGTCGTTATGCTCTCAGTGCGGAAGATTAAAAGGAAATGAAGAACTCATAAGAGTGGCGAGCGGAAGTTTACTTGATACCATAAAGAATCCGGAGTTGCCAAAAGAAGATAGGGAGAAAGCGGGAGGGTTATTGGCAAAAATATACAGTTATCCTGAGACACCTAAAGACGTAAAGAAGATAATTATTTCACAAGTCAGGGAGATAGCTCAATCCATGGTTTGCGATATGACCCGTATTAATAGTGGTGTGCCAAGGGAAGTAATGGATCAAGTAATTGGTGGCTGGGGGCTTCCTGATGGAGTCATTCCGCAAGTAAAGGATCCCGTTGCCAACAAAGTGTTATGGCCTAGAATGCCTCTGTTGCAATATGGGACCATGAATCCGGATACGCAACAGGCGAATGCGAAAGGCATTACATTGAATGAGGATGGAATTATTATGAATAGTACCGAGGAATGTTTGAAGGCACAATATCCTGGTTGTGAGATTCAATCAAAATTAGTGGAATGTGATGGGAATCAACATCCTGTATTCCTCGTTAAAGATCCTACGCAACCAAATAGTCTCCCTATCGTTGTGATGGATTTTAGTTTATTGGGGATGGATAGCTTAGCGTCTTTGTCTGAAAATTTGCGGAGCGGATCAACTGATGCTAAGGATTCTTTAAGAATTAAATTTGGCGTCAAAGAAGATGACCTGGAGGGTGCAAAAAAAATGGAAAAATTCACACGACAGCAACGTCCAATAGAAACCAAAGATGAGCTTTTATCGGCTATAAATACTGTTTGTTCTGAGTACGAAACGACACTGAAAGAGGCTTCTGATTCTTTTGATTTATTGATCCAAATGGGTATCGCTCAAATGGTTGGGGTTTTTTCAGAAGATAGTGTACAGAATCAAGGGTTTTCGATGAATTTAACATCGACTCAGGGAGCAGTGGGATTAATGGATAGTAAAAAAAATGCTCAAAAGGCTCTGCGAGAAGCAATTTCCAATGCTGTTAAAAAAGGATATATACAAGATATGTTACCTCAAGAGCAAGCAATTATTGTAAGAGCCGCGAAAATTGTAACGGGGAAAGATATGACATTTGAGGAAGCCGTCGCTTAATTTAAGCAATTACCCCAATAGTAGCATATGGCGATATTGGTCGAGGAGCTCGGATTTCTCTTCCTCCTCCCGAAGGAGCGTTTCAATCCGTGCCATTAGTTCCTCGCTGAATTCCTGCTTTTTTTCCCTTTTATCGTTCATTAATAGCCGTATCTCGCGGATCTTTTCACGAAAATTAATTGGCGATAATAGACTGCGATCCTTTATCTCCGGCCTCAGTAATTGCATTACTAGGCTATCCACCGTTTTAATGTTTAAAACTTTTTTTAGCTTTTCCTCGATTTTTCCCTCACTCGGATCTAAACTTCCCGAACTCGGTAGTTTCATCCGTTTTTGGTATTCGTTACACTTTGTAATACCAGTAATGCCGAAATCTAAATCGAAGTTTTCAGCCACTTCACTTCTTTCATCTCCTGTCGCGCTCATTTCCTATCCTTTCTAATTATAATTTACTAAATTTCAATAAAAAACATCGAATATGAAATAAAACTTATCTACTTATTTTTTTCGAAAGAAAAAACCCAGTATTTCCGGTGGCGAGAAATTTCATTTGATTGGATTATTGGTACATATTTTTTTTTTTTTTTTTTTTGCATTTTTTACTTGCCACGATATTATTTTTCATTAATTTCGGAATTAAATTAAACGAAAGGAAGGTGATATGGATAGAGTAGGAGGTAGTGGTGGTTTACCACAGATACCAATTGATACTAGTAGGGCGCAGGAAGCACTAGCAGGGCCGAAACTTACCCCTGTACCGCATGCAAAGCTTCCGAATCAAGCGAGCGAGCAGTCGGATATTACACCGGGGGCGTTGGCGGCGAGAACGGCAGCTCAACCACAGGTTCGAGCAAATGCATTGAAAGCGGGATGGAAAGGGACAATTGTCCATGATGCTAATACTGCTAGCGCTGCACGGCATGAAACTGCTCGCACTATTGGTAATAGAACCGCTAACTATCAGCAGCCTTTTCAGAAAGGCGGCAGCATCACAGTCAGTGGAAGCAAGCCGGGCGCACCGGGATATATCGAAGGATTATTGGATGCAAAAACTGACGCAAAGCCAATACCGTCCTTTGAAGTTAGAGGAAGGAGTGTTGCATTACCGGAAAATAATCGAGACAGAATAGCAGTAGTTTATGAACAAGCCTATAAAGGGACTGAACAGGTACAAAGATCTGCGAATGAAATTTCGCACGCTTTGCAGCAGGCCACACCCCAAGCTGCTACAGCTCAGCTGGGAAATATTGGAGCGCCTATTCCTGCTGATGTCTCTATTGGTGATTTCACTACAGCCCGTAATGCATTAGTGGATTTTGCGCATGCCATTTTTACTGACGAAGCTACAAAGGGCTTATACTCTAAAGAAGAACAGGACGCCGTTATAGCACAGGTTATTGATCGGGCGCTTGATTATTTCCAAGCGATGGACAATCCCTCAGGAACTGTTAATTGGCGAGATGCGGCACAACTTGTCCGGGATAATTTGATCAAAATTCATCATCAACAGACGGAGGATCACAAGATGTTGACGGGAAGCGATCATGGCGTGCGGCACGTCATCCAAAGTAATGTGGCGAATACGCTCAATGCTTTGGATGAAATAGGACCAGTGGTATCTCCAAAAGAGAAGTTAATGGCGATGCAAATTATGATCGACCATGACCTTGGTTACACGACGGACGCCGCCAAAGGTAGTTTTAAGTCGGCGAAAGATCATCCATTAGCGAGTACGGCTTTTATGGAGTTAGGCATAGCCCAGCCTCCGTCGAGTATATTTAATGAACAAGACAGGAAATTCATGCAGGAGGCAGTATTGGCGCACAGTTACCCATTTGGGTTAGACAAGCCGTTTAATTTCCCTGCGGGAGATGATGCGGATGCACAAAAAGCGCGACAGACAGCGATAGCGGGAGTTATTTCCGTTGTCGATGCGATGGGGACGACGGGCGATACAAAGTGTCCGGCACTTTTTAGAGAAGGGCTCAACTTTGATATTCTAGCAAATCTTGCCATGGCTTCCAATAAACTGAAAGATTTGAATGCGCAGATAAAAGCAAACCCGGAAAGAGCAAATGACCCAGGTGTAGCAGCTCTAATAAAAGACTTGGAAGCCGCTGAAACAGAAGCAAAACAGATGATGCATGGTGTTGTCGATCAAGCTCTCCAAGATGGGAAAATTTCCCAAGAGGTTGCAGATGGCTATAAGCAAGCAATCGATTTTGATATGAATTCTATTGGTGCTGGCATGATGGTACCACAATTCGGCGGAGAATTAATCGGAACATCAATGGAATCTGTAGCAGGAGGACATCGATTAAATATCGAATTTGGCGTATCAGAAAATGTCAAAAATTTGGCAGCAGTATTTGGTGATCAGGATGTAGTTCAGGCTTTTGACAAAGCGGCTAAAGATTTATTTGAATTGACCCAGGAGGAAATAGCCGCTGGTGTTGAGAG
>JAIRLD010000103.1 GCA_031259665.1 Puniceicoccales bacterium
CATCCATCCAAATTTAGAATTATTTGAGACCCTCATTGAATTAGGTGCCGATGTCAACATTCCCAATCATGAGGGAAAGACACCCTTAGATCTGCTTCTTCAACGAAAAGAAGAACTTCTCGTTGGCGATGAAGCGCTTACAAACGAATATGACCAAGCCATTGCACTTCTCCGAGAACACGGCGCTGTAGAAGGCCACCTCAAATATGAAACGGAAAGTCAGCCCGAGGAAAACAGTGAGGATGAAGATGAAACCGAAAACCAAATCAAAGACGAATCTAAGAACGAAAAAACAGCTAAAGAAAGCAAAACCGAAGATGAGGCCAAAGATGAAACCGAAAACTGAAAATTCTCAACAACTAACCAAAACGAAACAAAAATCAAAAATATCTTCATAAATTATCTTTTGGCTTATAACTGATTTGACATTTTTTCGAAAATAGAAAGTATCCCAGCTTAGATATGGATAGAAAATTATTAAAAAATGTAATATTGGGATGTTTCTGCTTTGGAAATAATTTATTGGGTACGGAAACATCCAAAGAAGACGCTGAAGCCATTCCCCAAGAGGAACAAGATAAAAAAACGTTTAGATATATGCTATGTCAGGCAATAGCCCATAGAAATATACCGCATATCAGGCTGCTTTTAACAGAAGGTAAAAGCTCCAATCAAAGAAAAATTTTCACCGATCAAGAACCAGGTAAAACAATATGCAAAAAAGAACCATCATTGAATTATGCGGTGTCCTTGGGAGATCCAGAAATAATAAAAATACTCCTTGATAACGGAGTCAACGCCAATCAAGGAAATACCGACGGATGGAGACCGTTGCACAAAGCCGTGTATATTAACAATCCTAAACAATACGAAATAACAAAATTATTATTGGAAAATAAAGCTGATCCCAATGTCAGAGATAATGACGGCTGTACCCCATTGATGTTTCTAGTGGATCACATTTCTGAATTGACTGAACGAAAATACAGATTTTGGCCGCAATTGGACCAATCCCCACACATAGAGATCATCCACGCAGAGATCGATCGCTGCTTTGAAATGCTAAAATTACTTATAGAGCACGATGCAACAAATATCAATTCACAGGATAACCAAGGGAATACAGCACTGTTTAAAGCTGTATCCTGTCAATATCCATGTTTTGAATTGGTTAAGAACCTCCTTCAACGGAACGCCGAAGTCAATATTCCAAACAATGAAGGAGAGACACCGTTGGCTCGCGCTATTGCCAACCGAGAACGGGCCAAAGTTAACCATGATCAACTAGGTATAAACATATGCAACCAGAGCATTCGATGGCTTAACCAATACGGTGCCCCAAAAGAAGTCAGCGAAAAAGACACAGCTGAATCTGAAAGCGAAGAAATAATCATAGGAAGTGAAGGCGAAAATGAATCCGAAGGCGAAAATGAAGCTGAAGGAAGCGAAAGTGAAAATGAGGCCGAAGACAGTGAAAACTAAATCGCTGTAAAAATTAAAAAATACTAGTTGAAATTTAAAACAACGGAAGCGCATCCTTTGGGATGTGCTTTTTGTTTGTAATTTTACAAAACAGCGGGATGTCGCGTTAAAATATCTTTAAAAATCATTTTCCATTCAAAACTCCTTGCGCCATCGAAAATAATCCTAGATTATCAAAATTGATGGAGAATAATCATGAAAATAAATAGTATTAATAAAAAATTAGTCAGCAATCTCATACTCGGAAGTTCCCTATACGGAATTTCTGCTGGTATTATAACACAAGTTCAGGCAACATCAACGCCTCCTAATCAGGAGCAAGATGTTCACAAACATAACCAAGAAGCTACGGAGCAGCTGAGAGCATTGCGTTCGCAGTTGGCTCCCGTGGAAGAATGGATAAAATTAATCGATCGCGAAAACGGTGCCGATCCCAATGGAGAAGTCGGGGTTCTCGTTCCATTGGAAGAGGCTATACTACATAGAGATT
The DNA here is from genome assembly GCA_031259665.1 of Puniceicoccales bacterium. Lineage (GTDB taxonomy): Bacteria > Verrucomicrobiota > Verrucomicrobiia > Opitutales > LL51 > LL51. The sequence continues at coordinate 1,973 of JAIRLD010000103.1, forward strand.
GGAAAGCAGTTGAAATTCTGATCCAAAGAGGAGCAGATTTAAATAGAAGTGTAGCTGAAAAGGAAGTTACAACAACAGATTGTAACAAGGATGAAAATGGAAAAACTATATTTAGAGACAGAACGGAACACTATGGTCGTAAACTGTTGCATTTAGCGGTATATGATCCCGATGAAATGAAAAAAGTGTGGGAATCGCATGTTAGCAGTTTAGGCATAAATCAAGTTAAAGCAAAGCAACTCTATGCGTCGGTAAAAATAGTAGAACTATTGATTAAAAATATGGACGATAAAAGAAAAATAATAGCCAGGAAAAATAACGAAGTCATGTTAACAGCGCCAAAAATGGCACGCTCAAATTGTAGAAAAATATCAGACAAAATCGAAAAAGGTGAATATGATGCAAAAGAATATACTCCTATCCTTAAAGAATATGAAGCAGTTGCCGATTTACTAAAAAGGCATGCCCCTCCAGAAGGATCTGGATCCATTCCTTCAGGATACAACGGAACATCTATTACTCTGTCTCGATAGACGAAAAATAAAATAAAAATGTTGACACATTCTTCGTGAAAGACAAGGTATTGGGATATGGATGGTATGGAATTATTGAAAAATGTCGTATGGAAAAGTTTTATCCTCGGAAATTGTTTTCTGGGGACGATAGTACAAGCTAAAAATAATAAGCCGCTCGTATTGGAATTGGCTAAGGCAGCGTCCATTGGCGATAAAGCATATGTTAAAACTCTACTAAAAAACAAAGTAAATGTCAATGCACGCCTTCCCAAACGTCGAACAGCATTGCATGAGACAACATTTGCAGGTCCCATAGCTGCTATGAGAATATTACTGGATAATGGAGCTGATCCAAATTTGCAAGACGATAAAGGAGGTTTTCCACTACACTTAGCGGTATTTGGTGGCTTCGTAAAAAAAACAGCATTACTGCTCGATTATGGCGCAGATCCCAATGTAAGGGATACTGAAAATTGGTCCCCATTGATGTGGGCAACCCGTGCGGTCATTTGCGAGGCTGGCGAAAGGGCAGAGGAAAAATCTACGCCCCAGAAAAAAAAGAAAAAACGAATCAAAGCTTCATGGGAAAGAAAACAAAATCCCAACGTTTATTATGAAATAATACGACTACTTGTAAATCGCGGTGCAGATGTCAATGCCCAGAACAACGAAGGTCGAACGGCCTTGCATCTGGCCGTACTCACAAGCCTCCATTGGGCCGCCGAAAATATCCCAAACCCTTTCCTCCACAGACGACCACAAGTGAAATTAGTTCAGACACTGATTGAATTGGGAGCTGATCCAACGATCAAAGATAAGTACGGAGAAACCCCCTTCGATATATTCGATGAGAACTTGCCATCTTGCACTCAAGAAGAAATCGATCGCATCAAGGCTAACGACATACTCCCGGAATATATGGTCGAATATGGGTATAGGAGCAAAATCATCAAACTATTGAGCGGAACTGTAAGAGAATCATAATGCCTATCTGATCGATACAGAAAAGGGAGAGGGAGGTTTAATGAGCGGTTCAAGATCATAGCTGGGATAGTTAATCTGAAGAGCAGATTTGGATTCGTATGAATCGGGAGTAGATAATCGGGAGATTGGGGTAATTTATCCTATATTTTTTTGATATTCACTTTTGCAACAGGTCTAATAAATTCTCAATTGGATTCTTTTTAGGGGAATTTTTGCCAAGCTTTTTGAGCTATACTGAGAGGGAAGAGTTGACGAAAGCGGAAAAGATATTTCATAGTGATGTCCATGGCGATTTCAAAAAAACAGATAGCTGACTTGCAGATAGCGGCAAATGTTGCCCGTGGACTTGCATTGGATGCCATCACAGTAGCCCAGTCCGGACACCTCGGACTACCTCTCGGTTGTGCAGAAATCGGTGCGGCTTTGTTCGGCCATTTATTGCAATTAAATCCAGACCAACCCCGATGGATCAATCGCGATCGTTTTGTTCTATCGGCCGGACATGGTACGATGTTTCTCTACGCATGGCTGTATTTGAGCGGATTTGCAGTCGATGAGCTATCTCGATTTCGTACCAAGGACAGTAATTTGCCCGGCCATCCGGAATTCGGTATTACCCCCGGCGTCGAATGTACGACGGGACCGCTGGGCCAGGGTGTCGCCAACGCAGTCGGTTTTGCAATTTCAGAGAAGATGCTCCACGGACGAATCAACAATATTCAAAAAATTTTAGATTATCGGATTGTTTGTCTCTGTGGCGACGGTTGTCTACAGGAAGGAATTTCCCATGAAGCGTGTTCATTAGCGGGGCATTTGAGGCTCGACAATTTGATTTTGATTTACGATTCCAATGACACCACGATCGATGCGCCGTTGAAAAAAACGCAATCCGAAGACGTTCGTCAACGCTTCGAGGCCTACGGATTTTTTGTCCAAACCGTCGATGGACATAGTATCATTCAAATCATAGAGGCCTACGAAAGAGCTAAAATAGCGAATCGACCGAGTTTGATCATCGCCAAAACGATTATTGGCTATGGTATTTCTGAGATCGAGGGTACAAATCGGGCACACGGTGAGATCGGTATAAAGTTTGTTGCCGAAGCGAAAAAAAAATTAGGCTTACCGGAACAGCAATTTTTCGTCAGCGAAAAGGTAAAAATCTTATTTGAAAGCCGTTACCAACGGTGGTCCAGGGAGTATAATCGCTGGAAATGTCGATTCGATACGTGGAAAATGGAAAACGAAGACCTGTATGCGTTATTTTTTGGAAATCGAGAAATGGAATTTACTTCCGAAAATATTTTCGGTGATGATGTTAAAGCCGTCTCGACACGGGAAGCGGGCGGAAAAATACTCAATGCACTGGCCGAAAAAAATCCGAAAATGGTTACGGGGAGCGCCGATTTGTTCCATTCCAATAAAAACTATTTGCGCGGCAAAGGGGATTTTAGTCGCGATGATTATGGCGGTCGCAACATTAGTTTTGGTATCCGTGAACACGCGATGGGTGCGATTCTGAATGGAATGGCCTACGATGGCATTTTTCAACCCAGTGGAGCAACTTTTCTCGCTTTTTCGGATTATTTACGTCCCGCCATTCGCGTTGCGGCGATGGCAAAATTACCCGTGGTATATATATTTACCCACGATTCGATCGCGGTTGGCCCGGATGGTCCGACGCATCAACCGGTGGAAATACTAGCCGCTTTGCGCAGTATACCGAATTTGGATGTGATTCGTCCTGCGGATGCTGGAGAATGTGAGAGTGCATATGAGGCGGCATTTTCGCGGAAAAATGGACCGACGGCACTTATTTTGTCGCGGCAAGATCTCCCCCCATTGATGGAAATCGCCGATCGAAAAAAAGGAACGCTTCGGGGAGCTTACATTGCTCGTGAGGAAACGAAAAAATTACAATTAATCGTGTTAGCAACGGGTAGCGAATTGTCTCTCACACTGGAGGCTGCTCAAGATTTTTCGCCATTTGTGCGCGTCGTCTCCATGCCGAGTATGGAGATTTTCAAACGCCAGGGCGATGGATATGGTGAGGAGATTTTGCCCCTATCGTGTCCGTTGCGATTGGCCGTTGAGGCCGGTGTAGCGATGCCCTGGTATCCGTTTGTAGGCTCCAAGGGACATGTTATTTCCGTCGATGATTTTGGCTTCAGCGCTCCCGGTAAACAGGTGCAGGAGTATTTCGGATTGACGGTGGAGTTTGTCCGTGAAAAAATTCGATCGCTGTTGCCGGATGAAAATAGTGCCGAATACATCGGAATTTTTGAGATTTGCCCAGAGGGCTCCGCCCTCTGGACTCCCGCAAGGAGTCGGTGACTCCTTGACCTCCTTCGGCAGCCCAGACCTACGCAGTATGCACCGGGCTCGGCCGCAAGGTCAAGTCTTTTTCTTTTAGTTGCGCAAACCCTGTGCAATTTTGCACAGTGTTTGCGCGTATCCAGGTCCAGGAGGCGGTGCCTCCTGGCGGGGATTCTAAGGGCGAGCAGCCCTTAGATATTCCTTCATTTACAGGCAAGCAGTGTGATAACATTTTCGATATGCCGTGTTTGCGGGAACAAATCGAAGGGTTGGACACGGCGGACTACGTAATGATGTTGGAGTAAAAATTTCACATCACGGGCCTGAGTATCCGGACTGCAGGAGACATAGACAATTTTTTTCGGACCAAATATTGCCAATTGTTGCAGGAAAGAATTATCGCAGCCCTTGCGGGGTGGGTCGAGTATGACCGTCGTTTTTCCGGCTTCCGGTAAAGTTTGGGCAAAAATATTTTCCGAGGAGCCGGCAACGAATTGGATGTTATTCACCCGATTATTCGCTGCGTTTTGCTGAGCGAGTTGGATGGCGCGTTCGTTAATTTCGATGCCGGTAACCGCCTTGAAATATCGACTCCCACAGATCCCAAAAACACCGACGCCACAGTACATATCGAGTAAAAATTCGACGCCATCGTCGGACGATTCACGGATAATGTAATCCACAAAATGCGGTAAAATGTACGGATTATTTTGAAAAAATTCTCCCGCACGAACCTGAAAATTCCAGAAACCGATGCGTTGGGTGATGATTTTCGTTGAGTCCGTTTCGACGCCATCTTCCGTATCGCGAAGCAGTAAAGTTCCGCCGAATCGGAAAGTTTTTTGGCAAATTTCTTGGCGTAAAATTTTAAGTTTGTCATTAATTGCGGATGTTGCGATACAGCAGTGTTCCACGTCTACGATGGCAAAACGGCTACCTATTTTGAGAAAACCGATATTTTTAGCGTCCTTTTCGAAGTGAGGTGTCAACTTCGAGCGATAGTAGTAAATTTGGTTGGTGCTAAAGGTTGGGGCGACGAGAACATCGATGCCGGCTAACTTTTGCAGGAGTTCTTTGACCTGCTGTTGTTTCAGTTTGAGCTGTGTTTCGTAGACTAGATGTTGGTATTGACAACCGCCACAGACGCCAAACAGTAGACATTTTGGCACAGCGCGTTCGGTCGAGGGTTCTAAAACTTTGACGAGATCTGCCTCGGAATAGTTGCTATGATTGCGATAGATGCGGCAGCGAATGCGTTCACCGATAGCCACTTGGGGAACCATGATAACCCAACCATCGTGGCGACCAACGCCGAGTCCGAGATTGGTTATATTATCAATGGACAGTTCGAGTTCTCTGTGGTATTCGAATGGATTCGGATTAAATTTTCTGGGTGGTCCATGCATTTTAGGGATGTAAGCAAAGGAAATTTTTTAATAAAGTGGAAAATTTGAGTGTAAAGTTTATGGGAACTGCAGAAAAAATATTTCCCACATTACCAAAAACGTCCATATTACTCTAGCCGCCACCTGTGCCGGTAGCATAGAGTATAGCCCCGCGCATCTTCACCTTTGTAAGACGCTTGTAGGCAAAGGTTTC
>JAIRLD010000033.1 GCA_031259665.1 Puniceicoccales bacterium
TCCATAGAAACAGCCATCGGAAAGTTTAAATCCCTTTTTGGCTTTACGCTTTCCAAATTCCGTTCCCAAATTTCGGCTTTCGCCTCTATTTTTCTCGCTATTTTTGCCTTTAATTTTCCCTCTTAATTTCGCCATCCGCGTTGTAAACTTTATCTTAGAAAAATTTTTAATTGCTTCACATACGCATTTTCGGGCTGTCAGGTTTTCGTATAATTTCGGATGGGTCTATATTAATTTTACGACATATATATTCCAAAGTACTTTTATCACTTACAGCTATCTTTTCAGGAACTCCTAATTTTTTAGTGATGGCATTTAGAAATTCATAGTTGTGCATAGTCATGGCCCAATTTAATGGTGTTTGCCCACGCTCACCTTGCACTTTCAAAGCGTCTACTAGTTGTTGTAGGGAACATTCCTCGAGTAAAGCATTTAACTCTTTTCTCGATTCATCGGTCCTCCTGGAAGCTATGTCGCCAAGCTGATTTCCTAATTCTTTGACTGCACTTTGGTATGCTTCCAGACGCGCTTCCTCTGCGGCTTGAGCTTCAGCTTTAAACTCGTTGTATTTAGTCATAAAGGTCTCATATCCATTATTTACAGCTGCTTCCACAGCAGCCTCGTCTAGTCCTTGAAAAAGCGTTTTCAGAAATTCTGAATCTGCTGATTCTAATTTGCTGATGACGCTCTCTACGAATTATTTGTTAAGATTTACTCCCTTGTGATTATTTCTCGTTGCTAGGGCTGTTTCAAAGGGTGTAAATCCAGTAGCATCTTGGCTATTTTGCCCTTTTAGGACTTCTACCAATCCCCCTGCAGACAATTCGGTGAGTGCATTGTCCAATATTTTCTTGTTGTTTGGGTTGGATGCCGCTTGCAGAGCGTTGCACAGTGCTGTTGAATCCTGATAAGGTTCCTTCAATGCTCCTAGTGTTCGTGTCCCTGTTGGTCTAGATGTTGGTGCCGAAGTTGGTTGTTGTCCTGGTGTGCGTATGGCTGATGTTTTAGCATCGGTACCCCTGACTGGGGCCCGGGCTGCTAACGCGCTCCCCGTCCCTCCCGGTAATAACGAACTGAGTTGGCTGCCGAGATATTGGCGGAGGTGTGCCAAGCCTTCCTTGTGCCCCACGTATGCGTGGCACCCCGAGGGGGATTCCCGGGTGTTTTTCCTGAAGCGCCTGGGGGACCTAGTGGTGGTAATGGTGTTGGTGATGATGACGATGGTGATACTGACATTTTTTTATCCTCTGCAATTCATTCTTTTTATTTTTGAAAATTTGCCAAATATTTTTTAGGTATATTTTTGAATATTGAAAATAAAATAATAAAAAATCACATGCGAATAAATTGTGGATCTAGGCCGCCAGCTGGCATAGCTTCACCGCTATTGGCACCATCATCTGCGAATTGTATGTCATCTTTAGGAAGCTCGCCCTGTAAAAACCGTGCCATATCTTCGTGTTCCTTTTGATAGTGTTCGATAAATTTCTCAAGAATCTTTTTTAAATTATCCAAGTTTATAAATTCTACCGGCAATAGGCGTGCCATTCCCAGTTGCTTACTCTCTTCATCGTAGGAAAATGTTAGATTATCAGATTCGATATCCCCATTCTGCATAACATAGTGGCGAAGGACTTCTTTTCTCCCAATATTGGGGACTTCACCGAGTTCGGTGTAAAAAATCATTCCATTGAAATGCTCGTTGAATTTTAGATGAATTTGAAATTCATCGCCAACCGCTAAACAGCAATAGGCTTCGTCATCGACCTCCAGTTCTGCACCAATTTCTTGGCCAAAATCACTGATTACCTGTACCATTAAATCTCTCGACATATTTTTATCCTTTTTCGAAAGACTACAAAATGAATTTAAAATGTCAATAATTTTTCGAAAAATTATAATAAAGAAAATAAATTGAGATTTGTAAGTATTTCAGCAACCCGATTGGGTGTCAGTGCAGCGAAATGATTTTTATCCGGTGATTTTATAATGTGAACCGGCGCTTCAAAAATAGGGCGTGTTTTATTGGGATTCGTCGGACCAAAAAGCACAACCGTTGGGATTCCTAGGAAATTGGAGAGGTGGACGCCTCCCGTATCATTGCCGATCACGAGTTTACAGGTCGCAATTTCATCGACAAGTGCAGGGAGATTCGTTTTACTGGCGCGATCGATGACACGATTTTCATGGCGAAATTGATCCTTAATTTCCCGTGTAATAGCCCCATCCGTCGGTGTTCCGAAAAGGATGATATCAGCAGTCGTTTGCTCTAAAAGAATTGCGGTAAGGTTGATCCAATGGGATGTTGGCCAACGTTTGGCTGGACTATTTTCACTACCGCAAATCAGGCCGACGGTATGAGATGGTTCGATTTTTAAGTGGAAGGGCGTGAGATCCCAAGTGCCCCGATAGCCCATTTCTTGGGCAAAAAATAGTGTCGTTTTTTCCTGGTGAACGTTCGCCAAATTGTCAAAATTTATAAAGATACGCGTCGAAAACCAAGGACGCTTTTTCTGTGGGAACTGTTGCGCAAACGAATGCGTCGCATTCAGAATAAATGTTTCGATATCGGCCGTCGTCGAATTGACAAGCCGTACCAAAAAATCAGGCCTCAATCGGCGATATTCAAGGAGCTGTTGATAATATTTTTTACTTTTTGGAGCAAGTGGTAAAATCTGATCCGCAAGGTGTAAATCTTCTAAGAACTGAACGAAATGCGATCGCGCCATCAATGTTACTTGCGCATCGGGGCGTGCTTGGCGAATGGCTTTCACGAGGGGAATAGTCATGATGATGTCGCCCAACCAATTGGGCATGCGAATAAAAATTTTTAATTTTTTTTCTACTTTCGAAAAGTCAATGGCATTACGTTTCTGCGATAAATTGAGCCAATTGTGTCCTTGATCGTGTGTATGCCAGCGGTTATGTGCCCATAGCCAATCGCAGCACATTTCTTCATTGGATAATAATTTTTGTTCCAGCCACACATTCATTGCATGCGCGACGTAATAATCGTCGCCTGCGGATTTTTGAGGATGTTCGGGGATTTTAGGATTTGCATCTTTGACATTGAGGCGCTCCGCGAAACATTTTGCCCGAAAAACTCCCAATCGCTGGGGTATTAGTCCATAGATGGGACAACGAAAGTGTCTATATAAAAGGTCTGGAAGGGGTGTTG
>JAIRLD010000091.1 GCA_031259665.1 Puniceicoccales bacterium
GCAAGATAAAACAGAACAAAACACGGATTTGAATGTTAAGAGTAATAATACACCGTTGACCACAGCTGCAAGCCATGGAAATGTAAAAGTTTTCGAAGCTGTAATTGAAGCCTTAAAAAATGACAGGGTTGCCTTGAAAGAAGTTCTGACAAGCACAGATAGCGACTATAATACACCATTGAAAATAGCTAAAAATCCGCAACAACAGAAAGTTGTTGAGCTTTTGGAAAAGACCCTTAAGGAATTTGAAACAGCCGAGAAAGCTCCGCCTGCGGAAGAAGCTCCGCCTCCGGATGCTCCACCTACGGATGCTCCGCCTGCGGAGGCAGCCCAAGCAATTGGGAAGGCTACATCGGTAAGCAAAATAGGACAACCACCATTACATGTAAATGATGATATATTCCAGAAAATGAAAAATGCTGCCAATCTATTAGGCATCACAGGGGCATCAGAAGCGAAAGACTTTGAAGCACTGATAGCTTTAATGGATCAAGCTAAATTTGAAATCATTAAAGGAAAAGCCAATAGCGATACAATTCAAACGAAAATAAATGAGGTAACGAAATCTGCAAGTTTATATACCCCAGAAGAAGCTAAGCCATTATCTATAGCAATAGATGCCGTATGCCGCATGGATCCAGGAAAACCCATCATGATTTCTGAAGGCTCTATAAAAAGATTTAATCAAATATACATTGCTTTCATGAAATGTCCACGCAAATTGCTCTGTAACGCTGCAAACGGAGATCTTGATGCCAAAAAGAAACTCATTGAATATTTAAATGAAGTAGCCAAAATGGGTGATCTTAGTGATAGTTCCTTGCAAGCACTTATTAAAAAATACACCAGTCCAGATGACACACTATCTATCCCACTAACTCCGTCTGCGGAAGAAGCTCCGCCTGCGGAAGAAGCTCCTGCGGAAGCTGCTCCGCCTGCGGAAGAAGCTCCGCCTGCGGAAGAAGCTCCTGCGGAAGAAGCTCCACCTGCGGAAGAAGCTCCGCCTGCGGAAGAAGCTCCACCTGCGGAAGAAGCTCCGCCTGCGGAAGAAGCTCCGCCTGCGGAAGAAGGCGAGGAAGACGCGCCGCCAGTCGCGACAGGCGCCCCGACAGACGAGCCGACAGACGAGCCGTCGCCGCCACCGCCGACAGGCGCGCAGCCAGCCGAGCCGCCAGGCGAGCCGCTGGTAGTCGAGACGCTAACCGCGGCAGGCGATGACGACGAGCAGCCAAAAGTGGAAACAACGACACCACTATTTGAACCCCTACAAGATCCAGCCCTATCCCAACTCAATCTGCGGTTCGAAACACCCATCACACCCACACTTACACCGCTAGCCCCACTGCAAGTCACACCACTAGCTCCACCGCCAGCCACATTAATGCCGACACTTACACCGCTAGCCATATTACCAACCACACCGCCAACCGAACCATTTGATAATCTTGCAAAAGTATTCCAAAATTTTCAATCCCAACTGAAACGAAGAAAGCTAACTGTACTCCCCCAAACGATCCTCATCTCCAATAAGAAACCTACGCTATCTGTCGCACCAACACTTAAGCCGTTAGCCCCATTGCCAACCACGCCACCGAAAGCCGAGCCGGTTGAATTGCCGGCACCAACATCACTAGCCCCATTGAAAGCCGAGCCGGTTGAATTGCTGACACCAATATCTCTAGCCCCATTGCCAACCACACCACCGAAAGCTGAGCCGATTGCATTGCCGGCACCGCCGCCACCGCCGACAGGCGCGCAGCCAGTCAAGCAAGGCGAGCCGCTGGTAGCCGAGCCGTCGCCAGTCGAGACGCGAGCCGATGGAGGCGGGCAGCCAGTCGGGCAGCCAGACGAGCCGCCAGCCAAAAAAATCGAAACGAATAATGCAGATGCTGCTGCACAAATAACAACGGATAAAAAGGATAATACTCAATCAGTTAAAACCTGGACAGGCAAATATATAAAATTCAGCGATATGAATGATGAAAAAGTTAATAATGCCGTCGCAACACTGGATGAGATGCTTGATGATAATTTCGCAAAACTTGATGATGGCGAGAAGAAAGAGAATACACCCGAAACTGTCGATTCGTTGATTAGAAAACAGCTTTCCGGTTCTGCGTCGGAAAAAGATGTAACTTGTGCAAAAAAATTTATCGCCGCATTGTATCTCTCCGCAACAGAATCTGAAGAGGCAAAAGCGGAATTTGAAAATTTATTAAACGATCCTGAAAAATTGGAAGAATTTATTAGTTTCGCTATCTCCACTTCTGTGCTCAGTCCTGATGCTCCACAGATCCGAGCCAAATTCCAGTCTCTAGAAAAAGATCAAAACCTAGAACCGTATAGAACGAATTTGGAGCAGGTTAAAAAGCCTGCAGTTAGGGAAGCAGTACAATTAGCCAATTTGGCCATTCAAAGCCAATACAAAGATCAAACAAAGCGAACAGAAATGCAAGAGGCAATCAATGCTGTAATTCCAGAAATCAACAAAATAGATGAAAGAATAAGTTCTACAGAACTCATGGCAATGTTTTTGGGCAGAGCACTTCAAAAGTTAAATGGCACTGGGCAAATACAAACAGAGCTTATCGTCGAAAGAATCAAAAGATTCCGAAAACCTGAAAGGTGGGGAGATGGAGTGGCGGTAACAATGAGGGCTACTAGGCCGAAAATCGTACCTAAGAAAAGCCTTGCTAAGCGACAATCTTATGAGACTGGAAGCTTAAGCAAACAAGAAGAGAATGAAGCAAAAATAAAATTTAATCGAGAACGGATCGCAAAACTCGATGAAGAAATCAAAAACACGCAAGACTCAACAAAAAAAGAGAAATTAACCCAAACACTCGATGCATTAAAAGTAAAACGCCGTGCATTATTCATGGAACGCTATAAATTTCCAAAATCACAAGCGACAACACCTTCCGGAGCGGATGCGAAACCACGGGTAGGTACGCCCAAAGGAACGACTAATGAAACACCTGAGAGAACAAAAAGAACACCTGAGAAAGCAAAAGGAGAAAAAGCGCTCCTTGCTCAAACGAAAAACGCAGAGGACGAAGAGAGTTTATTGGGTGTGTTCTTAAGTGCATCCAAAGCCGAAGTTACCAAAATGTCTTTCGATAAGTTTGAAGAAGCAGAACAACAATACAAAACCAACCCCCAAGCGCATTTGGAAGCTCTAGCACAGGCCTATTCAAACTTCAAAAAGATCATAGAGGAGCGTATACAAGCAATAGAGGAGGATGAAAGGAAAACAAAATCATCGAATGATGAACAGAAGAATGAGATACGTGAATATCAAAATAAACTTAAAGAATTTGAAGAAAACAATAAATTGCTTCGAGAAATTAAACAACGACTAGAAGCACAAGCAGCCTCGGCAGCGGAAGCCCCTCCGGCGGAAGCCCCTCCGGCTGAAGAAGCTCTTGAGGATTTAAACAATGAATGAAAGGGAAAAATACGCAGAGCCAAAAGGCGAAAAAATTCCACTCCAAATGGAGAAATTTCGCCTTATAAAAAAATTCACCCCCTAGCGAAAATATCCCAAAAATAATTCCATTTAAAATGGAAACTTTTTCATCTCTCCCCATAACTCGCCGAAATTATTCCACTCTAAGTGGATTTTTTTCGCTTCCCATGGAGGCTCGAAATTATTCTACCTAAAATGAAAAATGTTCACTCAACTAACACTTTTCAATGGAAATATTGAAAAAACTTGACAGAAATTCCAGTCAGTGTATGAATCTAAATCGCAAAAAATAAAGACAGTGATAATATTCTAACAAAACTGATCAAAGCCATCAAAAATGAAAGCCCGACCTTTTTAAAGGCCGTTCTCTCCCAAGTGCTGGCTCGGGCAATACAAGATGATGATACCGAAACCCTTTCGGCTATACTCAAAAAACTGCAGCCTTCACAACCCTGTGCGATACCCTCAAAGATCAACCAAAACTCTTAGAAGCAATTCTAACACAACCTAATAATCATAGCGATACTCCATCGACCAAGGATACAAGCACTGCAGTTTTCAAAACTATGATCGACTCCATTTATATCGATACGGAAATTTTAAAAGCAATTTTTCAGCCGCCAAATGAAGAAAACTTCGTACCATTTACTTTCGAAATCCAGACCGATCCTTTCGAAATCCAGACCAATGTTTCAGAAATCACAAACGATATCCGAATAATGTTAACCAAAATAGTGGCGAATGGGAGACTCAATGAAGTAATCGATGAATTCAAAAAAATATCCAAATTTTGAATGAAAAATATCAGATCGTTCCCAATTGCCCCTCCCTAGGGATAGAAATGAAATTTTTCTACTTTAAATGAAAAAATTTTGCCCAACGGAGATAACACCTCCCTTAAAAACGAAATTATTCCATTCTGAGTGAAATTCTTCCACGCCAGCAAAAAATTCTATCACGGATAAATCATAAAAATTCTCCATTGCAATTCTCTCCGCCTATTTCGCTGCAAAATAAAAAAATAAATTTGATTTGGTTTCGCTTGACTTTCTTTGCATTTTTATTACAAATTACTCCGGATGGTTTTATGGATGGCGTAAGGGATAAGATTGTAAAAGCTTTTGATGAAGGTGATTTTTTCGTAGATGGAGCAGCTACAAAGGATACAAAGTTTGAGCAAATCAAAGGCGCTACAGTTACCTCTGAAGGCAACCAGATCAAAATTAAAATGGGCGCTGCTGGTGGTGAGGCGAAACCGCTTGGAAATAATGAAATCAGTGATTTAAAAGATGCGCTACTCGAGAACTGCCAAAATGGTGATGCAAAAAACGCATTACAAACCATATTGAATGGGGGAGATTATCAAAAAAAAGCCCAAATTCTGGAAGCTTTCATGAAATACGGCCCCCAAGTGCTCGGAACAGAAAATGGCAAGGAAAAACTTGCTCGATTCTTAAACAATGCTGCGGATCAACCGCCTGATAATTTTGCTAACTTTTTGAAGAAAAAAGCCGAAGAACTCAAACAAAAGGGCGCAGTGGCGTTTGCTGTGGACCTCGCCGCCAACCAACCACCAGGCGCCCCAGAAAAAGTAGAAGACCCAGGAGGTGCAGTCGGAATCAGAAAAGGGAGTTCTGCTCCAACTTATGAAGGCCGAGAAGTAGACATCGACAAATTGACGAATACAGAAAATGCAGTCGGAATCAGAACAAGGAGTTCTGCTCCAACTTATGAAGGCTCAGAAGTGGACATCAACAAATTGACGAAAAAAGACATACAAGAGGTACTAGAAACACTAGCAAACACCCCCCCCCCTCCTGGTCCAGAAGATATACGTAAAGAGGTATATGATGCAGCCGCAAAACGATTCCCCAATGGTCCCAAAGAAGCCATAGAACATGCTGTTAAAGTCTACTTTGCGCAAACGAAATCCTCACTCGATTCCAAGAATTGTGACAAGGCAGAAATCGTGCAATATTTAAAAAGTAACAGGGCGAAACACATACAAAACGCCATTACCACATCAACCATAAGTAAAGATAATATCATTCAAGCTTACTGCTGCCCCCCCGATCAAGATCCCGCTTTGAAAAAATACGAATTGCCAGATAAAATCAAAAACAATGCCAATGCGTTAAGCGGAGTGGGTTACTTAAATATGGTTCTTCAACGCAATAATCCCGATATCAACCCGGCCATGATGAAGGAAATAAATGAGATACTGGCAACATACGAAAAAGAAGGAATCGAAATTCCTCACGATCCATTGGATTTTATGACGGAAATCTTAGCCAAATTTCGCGCAAAAAATAAAAAACTATTTGACGAAATTGATCTTCCGAAAAATCTGCTTATCCCCTGTGCAAATGACGCGCCACTCGAAGAAGCTATCGAAATTAAAACGTACTGCGTAAAAGAAACAAAAATTGTAAATATCCAAACGTCCTCTGAAGATTTGTTGGCTCTCACTAAAACAAATTTAGAAAAACTGACAGAACTCGCATTATCCAAAAAGCCCTTAACCCCAAAGCAAAAAGAAGAGCTGACAACAGCCTACTCAAATGCTAAAAGGGCACTGGATGAATTTAAAAGCAGAAATGATGTCAATCCTGGACAATTTGATCTTGAACAATTCACTACACTTCAAAATTCACTTACAGCATTCGAAACCAATCAGGTATTCATAGATAATAAATCACAGCTGGAAGGTCGAGTAGTGACAAATAAGAAAGCAGACGAAGCGGCAGTAGAAAAACCGCCACCACCACCAATATCACCGGATATATTTGAATATTTTGCGGATGATAAATTAGGCGAAAAACCTACAGATGAACTGCTGGCACACACCGCGGATGCATTAAAACTTGCAGAGACGGCCGTTAAAAATGCAAAAATCGATCCAAACGCTGTCCATGCACCTAATATACGGATGGCGTATGCCGGAGCCCAAAAGGCAATTGAGATACTTGAGAAGAAAGCAGATTTAACTCCAGAACAAAAAGCCCAATTGGATGCAGCTAAAAAAGTTGTCGAGGAAATTGGAAAGCAAATTACACCGCTATCCCTGACAAAACCGAGCAATGACCTGTTTAAAACGGATAATCCGGAAGGAAAAGAAGCAAATGCATTACTAGATCAAGCTTGTCAGGCATTAGGATGTGGAAGCGCAGCATGTGGAAGAGCTCGTGCGGGTGGTAACAAGCCCAGCGATGTACCTAATGTCACAAAAGCACGTGATGCAGCAAAAATAATAATTGCAGAACTTGAGAAAAAGGAGAATTTAAGTTCAGAACAAAAAGCTCAGCTGGAAGCGGCAAAAGCCGCACTTCTGGATCTCGAATATGCAATAGATCCGAGTAATGAGAAGCTCCCACAAATGTCTTCAGGGAAGCTACTATTGGATGTCGAAGCGAAATTACAACGTTACAATGCATTCATGGCGTTACCGCCTGAGAAACGCGCCAGCGCACCTCCGAGTCAAATAAACGAAATGAACCTTATACATAACAATATTCAATCGGCACTGGGAGAACTTATGAAAAGAAGTTCACTTCATAAATTAAATCCTGAACAACAAGCAATGTTGGTCAATGGCTTGGATAATTTTAAGAAAATCAAACATACCATAGTAAATGAGCGACTTGCCTCGGTCGAAACAAAAATGGGACAACTTACAAAACTTACGCAATCGCTTTCTAAACCGCCGACTCCCGAACAAAAGTTGCAACTGGAAACTGCCTATTCAGGCATTAAAACGCAATTAAAAGATCTTAGGGAGAAAGAGGTTAGGAATAGGGGTTTGCCTTATAAATTCGAAGATCAGCAAAAAGGAAAGTTAGAGGCACATGAAAAGGCATTGGCAGCATTTGAACAAAATCACATCGTTCCATCGCGGCTCGAGGATTTGAAAGGCGCGATCAAGTCCGAAGCAGGGATATCTTCAGAAAAAATAAACGCAATCTTTAAAGATCTTTCACCAAACGGCATACAGAAATTTCTAGAAAATAAAATTGGAGATACTACCGCCCTCGATGCTCTGTTCACCGCTTGCAAAGATGATCCTGCAAAGAATGCTTTGAAAGAGATATTGACCTCGGCATTAACCCAGGCTGCAAACGCTGGAGCTGCTGAAACGCTCAAGGCACTACTTACTGCCTACAAAGGAAATGAGAACACTAGGAAAATTCTGCAGGAAAATCTCCAGGATATACTGAAAAATGCTGCAACCGCTGGAAATGCTGAAACGCTCAAGGCCCTGGTCACCGTCTGCAAAGACCAAGAGGGGCTTAGGGTCGCCCTAAAAGATGCTCTCCCAGGTGTCCTAACCCAGGCTGCAACCGCTGGAAATGCTGCCACCGTTGCGGCACTGATTACCGCCTGCAAAGACAATAAGGAGCTTATGGGAGCCCTAAAAGATGCTCTCCCAGGTGTCCTAACCCAGGCTGCAACCGCTGAAAATGCCGGCAGCGTCGCGGCACTGATTACCGCCTGCAAAGACAATAAGGAGCTTAGGGGAACTCTAAAAGGTGTTCTCCCAGGTATCCTAACCCAGGCTACAACCGCTGGAAAGGGTGCAGTTTTCAAGGCCGTGATCGATACCCTCAAAATGGATCATTCGGACCTTTTGAAAGAAATTCTGAAACAGAAAGATGGCGATGGCAGCATACCATTGCATGCAGGCATGCTTATAAGTCCTGAAGTGGCTAAGGCTTTAATCGATGTCTTCAAAGGAGACAAAGACACTTTGAAAGCAGCTTTAACCCATGCATTGAATGAGGTTAAAAACAGTGGAAATGCTGAAAAGTTCAGTACCCTGGTCGCCGCCTGCAAAGACAATGATGCCATTAAACCTATCCTGCAAGGGGCTCTGACTGGCATCTTGAAACAGGCTGCAATCGATAAAAATGATGATGCCATCAGGACGTTGACCGGCTTCCAAGCCGAGGAGAGTCTTAAACCCGTTTTGCAAGGGGCTCTGGCTGACGTCTTCAAACAGGTTGCAGCCGATAAAAATGATGATGCCATCAAGGCACTGACCAATGCTCTCAAAGGGGAGGCGAATAAAGCAATTATGGAGGGGGCTCTGACTGACGCCTTAACCCAGGCTGCAACCGATGAAAATGCTAAAGCGCTCACGGCACTGATCCCCGCCTGCAAAGACGAAGAGGAACTTAAACCCATCTTGCAAGGGGCTCTGACTGGCGCCTTAAAACAGGTCGCAAACAGTGGAAATGCTAAAGCGCTCACAGTATTATTTGCCGCCTGCAAAGACGATAATGACCTTATGAACGCTCTGGCAGGTGCTCTCCCGGATGCACTGAAAGAGGCTGCGAAAGCTGGAAATGCCGGCAGCGTCGCGGCACTGATTACCGCCTGCAAAGGCCAAGATGGGCTTATGGGAGCTCTGAAAGATGCTTTACCGGATGCACTGAATGAGGCTGCAAAAGCTGGAAAGGATGACGCCTGCAAAGCACTGGTCACCGCCTGCAAAGGCGATACGAAGCTTATGGGAGCTCTGAGAGGTGCTTTACCGGATGCACTGAAAGAGGCTGCAAAAGCTAAGCAAAATAAAGCATTTTCGGTACTGTTTGCCGCCTGCGAAGACAAGAAGGACCTTCTTGGAGTTTTGGAAACTATTTTACCTAATGCATTAATGGCAGCTATAATAAGAAGTGATAATGCTGCGGAGGACATCAGGGCGCTGGTCAATATTTGCAAAGAAAATGAGAAGCTTAGGGAACATCTGAAAAATGCTTTACCTGGTGTACTCATTGCTGCTGCTAGACCTGGAAAACCCGACGTTTTCACGGCCGTTATCGATACTCTCAAAGTAGATTATCCGAATCTTTTGAAAAATGTTCTGAAACAGAAAGAGGACGATAATTATGCAGCAGCATTGCAGGCAGGCATACTTACGGGAGATGCTAACCTAACCAATGCTTTAATCGATATCTTTAAAGGGGACAACGACACTTTGAAAGTAGTTTTACCTAATGCACTGAAAGAGGCTGCAAAAGCTGGAAATACTAACGCCATCACGGCTTTGGTCGCCGCTTGCAATGAACACAACGAACTCGTTGAAAATCTGAAAACGACGCTCTCCGATGTTTTGAACTATGCTATAGACACAGGAAATGTCGACGCCATCACGGCTTTGGTCGCCGCTTGCAATGAACACAACGAACTCGTTGAAAATCTGAAAACAACGCTCTCCGATGTTTTGAACCATGCTATAGACACAGGAAATGTCGACACCATCAGGGCTTTGGTCAATGCCTGCAAAGACAATGCTGAACTTGAACCCGCTTTGAGAACGGCTCTCCCTGTGGCTTTGCAACAGGCTATACTTAGGGACACTAAGTTGAATGCAGCTAATACAACTCTCAAGGCTCTGGTTGCTGCTTGCAATGGAAATGATGCCCTCATTACAATTCTGAAAACGGAATTGACTAACATCTTAAAAGATATTGCAATCGATGAAAATTCTGCTAAAGTCATCCCGATAATAATCGATATCCTCAAAGGGGATGATACTAAAGCCATCTTGCAAAATGCTCTGGCTAACGCACTGAAAGAGACTATAACCGCCGGAAAGAACGACGACATCAAGGCTTTGATCAATGCCTTAAAAGGGGACGATACTAGGGAATTTTTGGAAGCGGCCATGGCTGACACACTGAAATCGGCTGCTATCCCTGCTGCTGCTGCTGCTGCTGCTGCTCCTGCTGCCGCCCTCACGGCTCTGGTCAATGCTTGCAATAATGCTGAACTTAACCCCATCTTGCAAAATGCTCTGATTAAAATGTTGCGAGATGAGGACGCGGACATTGCTGCTTTTACGGCCATATTCAATGCGCTCAAAACAGATCATCAAGATTTTTTGCAAGCGGCTCTCCCCGGTGTTTTGAACCATGCTATAGACACAGGAAATGCCGACACCATCACGGCCCTGGTCACCGCTTACCAAACCGATGATGCCCTTAAACCCGCTTTGAAAACGGCTCTTAACGGGGTTTTGCAACAGGCTGCTGCTGATGGAAAGGCTGATGTTTTCGTGGCCGTTATTAATGCCATCAAAGGGAGTCCAGATGGTCAAGAACTTTTGAAAGATATTTTGAATCGGAAAAATGGTGAATCGACACCGTTGATTCAGGCTGCACATAACAGAAATGCCGAACTTTTAAATACCATTATTGATATACTGAAAGAGGATCACGAGCTTTTGAAGGCAGTTTTGAGCGGACCGGAAGGAGATGAATTTAAGGCATTAAAAACTTTGACTGATAATGTTGTTTACGACAATCTTGTAATAGCAATCGGAAACGTGATAAATGCTGCTGCTGCTGCTGCTGCTGCTGCGGTAGAGGTATTAAAGGCCGCAATAAATAAGTTAGTACCAGTGGCACCAGATTTAGCACCACCACCACCAGAAAATAGCGATGACTAAGATCAATGAATGAAAGGGAAAACATATAAAGCCGAAAAGTGGAAAAATTCCATTGGAAATGGAAATTCTTCGCCAGGAATGGAAAAACTCTATTAGAAATAGAAGAATTTCACTGCGAATGGAAATTTTTCGACATCATCCATAAAAAGTCCCCCCACTACTAATTTAACTTGATTTCTTTTTTATTTTTATTATATTTTTCTTGCAAAAATTCATCCTATGAGCGGTATGAACTTAGTCAATTTTAATCGTCAAGCTAATGATATTTTAGATAAAATACAGGAAACCACAGGAACTTCCCGCGGTAGCCTGTCGGAACGAATAACCAAGGTCGAACCCCGTGCCGTTAATGGAAAAATTCAAGGGAGAAAATTTGGCTCCTCCCCGGTGTAGGCGAAATCGATGCCAGAAATTGTAACATGCTCCTCGACTGTATGGCCCAAATGTGCGCCGGTAATGCCCCGAAATTTCTCGGATCCGGAGGCGATCAATCCCAACAAGCCCGCGCCCTAATCGCCTTCCTCAAATGCCCACAAGATCTGCGCGATAACCTCATCAAAAAGGGCAATTTTGGTAAATTCTTACAACAATCGGCCGATATGACCGATGAAGAACTTAACCGTTCCAGCGATTTTAAACAATTCCTCCAAAGCCACTCCCCCCAACCCAAAACAACGACACCACTATTTGAACCCCTACAAGATCCAGCCCTATCCCAACTCAATCTGCTGTTCGAAACACCCATCACGTCCACACTTACACCGCTAGCCCCACTGCAAGTCACACCACTAGCTCCACCGCCAGCCACATTAATGCCGACACTTACACCGCTAGCCATATGACCAACCACACCGCCAGCCGAACCATTTGATAATTTTATAAAAATATTCCAGAATTTTCAATCCCAACTGGAACGAAGAAAGCTAACTGTACTCCCCCAAACGATCCTTATCTCCAATAAGAAACCTACGCTATCTGTCGCACCAACACTTAAGCCGTTAGCCCCATTGCCAACCACGCCACCGAAAGCCGAGCCGGTTGAATTGCCGGCACCAATATCACTAGCCCCATTGAAAGCCGAACCGGTTGAATTGCCGACACCTCAACCGCTAGCCCCGCCGAATGCTCAACGGCAATCGATACAATCCCAGACCATTCTGTCCCAATCGATCAAAAATCCAGAAAATACTAGCAGTACTAGCGCCATAGCGAAAAAAACAAACACCGAAATCCCTTACTGGGAAGGCATAACCGTAAATTGTGATACATTGACCGCCCAAGATATCCAAACCACTCTCGCTAAAACAGGCCTCTCCGAACAGCAGTTCAATGACCTCATTAACAATATGTGCCCCAATTCCGATGCTAAGCACGCCCGAAATTTTACCATCGCCTTTTTAAAATCTATCCAAAGTCAACCGGGGAGATTCGAATCATTCGTCGAAGGTAGCGAAAACAAACCCGATCCTAAAAAAATTACTGCCCTAATCTCCAAAGGCGTACTGGCCTCCCAATGCTTAACGGGTAATCTCGTTAAGGCATTCGGTGGCCATAAACCCGAGAGAAAAAGTACCACCGAACTTTACCAACTCAATAAACTGCCTCCATCTCTCCAAAAGGATGAAGCCGTACTCCGGGGACTTTCAAATTTTGATACCCTACTCGATGGAGCAAAATTAACCGATGAACAAAAATCACAAATTTATAATGAAAGCGCCAAAGATTTACAAGAATTACAACAACTCCTTATGCCAAATGAAAATACGGAACGGTGGTCTTTAAAAACGGATTTCGATCTAACACTCATGCTACTCCGAAAACTGCGGGAACGCCATGGAAACGATGCACTGATTCAAAAGCTCCGTATGCCACCCATCACCATTCCCGTCGATGATCGATTTATCCAAGTCGATCAATTGGAAAAAGATCTGGAAGCAAAAATGCAACGGGAAAAAATAGAAGCAATCCTGCGCCCTGACATTTACGCTTACAGCATATTTTTATTTTTATTAAATTTTGCTTGACGCTTTTTTTGTTTTTATTATATTTCATTTAGATTTTAACTTAAAGAAAAGGATTTATTATGGGAACTGTAAATACAGATAACAGTGGTGCCGTCTTTCAAGCTTTGCAAGAGTTTGCCTCTGAGTTAAGCGTTGAAGGAGCAAAAGATGCGGAAGATATTAAAACGCTAATGGGAAAAATTAAAAATGCGAATTCTGAAGCCACCAGCAAGGAAGTCAAACTAACAATGAAACGAGGAGACGGACCTGCCCCACAATCACTCACAAGAACGCAATCTTCAAGATTGAATGATGCGATAATAGCTGCATGTGGTGCAGTTCGGGTAAATGTTATGCTTCGCACTAATACTCCTGAGGCTAATGCCAAAATGCAGGTTGCTTTTATGCAATATGATCCTGAAAAGCTCAAACAGGCCGCAGCAGGTGACCCGACTGCTCGAAACGATCTTCTCGACAATTTACAGAAAGCAGCAAAAGACGCTCAGGCAGCGCTTTTGGAAAATTCAAAGGATGAAGCAAAAAAAGTCGCTCCAAATCCGCCGCCGCCTCTGGCTCCTGCACCGGCTCCTACTCCGGCTCCGGCTCCTGAACCGGCTCCGCCTCCTGAACCAGCGCGTGCTCCGGCTCCGACTGCAGAAGCTGCTCCGCCTCCCGCTGCAGATCCAGTAAAAACGAAACAGCAAGAACAACGAGAATTTTTTGTCGATTATCTAAGTAATTCAATAACGCACCGCATAGACAAAGTGCAGCATGTTGCCCATGATGCATTGAAATATGTAAATGACGAGATAAAGTCCGATCTTAGTAGAGCGCAAGATCCTGACATACAAGAAATTTACGCCGTAGCAAAGAGAACGGTAGAAAGCAACGAAATAATGCATCCAGATGCCACAAATGTAAAAGCAGCAAGGGAGATGCTTGATGAAATCAAGAATAGCGGCGTCGAAATTCTAAAGGCAATGCCGCTAACCGGCACAGAGTTGCCTGAAGATTTCCAGGCAAAGTTTACAGCTAACCTCGCATCGTTGTCAGAATTATTTATACAAGCTGACAGTAGTGCTTTAGAATTCAAGGCTCTTAAAGAGGCTGGAAAAGAAGCCCGAAAAGAAATTGATAACAATCCAGAAATGAAAGACCTTTTACGTGACGAGAAAAGAGAAAAAATCTCTGAGCTAAGGAACAAAAAAATGGAGGAAAAAGCGGGTGAGAGAGCAGAACAGAAAAAAAAGGCATTAGAAAATCTTGCGGAAGGACTGCGTGAGCGCTATAATCCAGATGGTAAGGGGATAACGGACAATGCGATGCTCAATGAAATAAAAGAATCGCTAAAAGCCTACAGTGGTGACGATCTAAATGATGATGAGCTTGACACCCTAATGCAAGCCTTTCAACCAAAACAAGAAGCAACATTGAATCCAGAACTAGCGATAGATTAAGAAGTAGAAGCCACCTTTGGAGGCCTGGATAATTTATTCAATGAGGTAAAAGGACAAGAAGTAGATTCAGATGAGCGGCATAATGCGTTGAAAGCACTTGGTGATGAAATAAGTAAAAAAAGAGGTGGGAGACCGAAGAAATTCGATAGTAATACACGAGAAGACATGAAACAGCAATTGGAGCAATATAATAAGGATCATTCATGTGGTTTGCAAGAGTCTGAAATAACGGGTTTAGCGGGTTATATAGCTGGCGGAAAATTATACATAACTGACTAGTGACAGATTCTCGCAAAATATTTTCACTCCAAATTGAAATCTCTACGCGTTCTGGAAGGTCGAATGGTCGATCGCAGAACGCGTGCGCTTCAGAACGTTCTCCAAAAATTCTCGGATATTCCCTATCCCATCGCCCTCGCTCAGTGACATAATCTCATTCAGCAATTCTTCGAAAATCGCTGCCGCTCTCCGAAAATTACCCGCGTAAGCTTCAACTTTCCCCTCCCGGTACCGCGCCATATGACGTGTCCGATTTCCAAAATTCTCGGCCGATTTAAAATGTTCTAGGCCTTTTAAAAAATCCCCCTCCTCTAAATAAATCTCCCCCCGTATACATTCCGCTAACCCTCTGTCCAATCCATCGAGCTCCCCTAATGCTCCTAAGACCATCGCCCGATTCTCTAACTTCCGTAACCCGCAAACCTTCTCAAGTAAAATTTTTACCCAATCTATGCCGTCCTGCTCCCGTAATGCCTCCTCTACCCTTCGCGCTCCCTCGAAATTCCCCCGTTCCCAGTCCAATCGCATCTGTAATACCCATAGCGGAATCGACTCTGCCGTTATGCTCTGATGGCAAATCACCCGCCCTAGGGCGATAACCCGTAACGCTTCGCCAATCCGTCCCCGACGATATTGCATCTGGGCGTAAAAATAATAGTACTTTACCTCCCGAATACCCTGCTGAATCCAAGGCTCTAAATAACGTAGGGAACGCTCAAAATCCCCCCTGCGATTCCAGTACGTCGCACGATTCCAGTCAAAACGCGCCCGTAAACGCTCGCTCCTAAAAACTACATTTTCTAGCTTTTCAAAATTTTCTCCGTGCAAAAGTGCACACCCATAGCGAAATAATACCTCCTCGTCCCCATCCCGACGATATCGCTCGTCGTAAAGCGCCGCCGATAAATCATAGTCCCCATTCTGATAGTACGCATCCGCCGCCATAATCAAATAGCGTAGGATCTCCTTCTCCTCCTTAGTTGACTTACTCGCTCGTAAATAATAGTCCGCCGCCTGACGGTAACGCTTGTCCAGAAGACAAATTTCACCCAAAAGCTCCAATAGCAATACCTCTTGCCCATCCTCAAGTCCACTCAGTAAAACTTTACCGGCTTCCTCCGCTTCATATGAATTCCAACGCAATGCTAATTCCTTAATCGCTCCGATCTGACTATCCCAGTTAAATACATATTCGCCGTAAAGAAAATAACAAAAGCAAACAAGGAACGTAAAAACATTTATTTTAGACCTTTGCCGATGATTTTTTAATTTTCTGCACAACATGTTCATCAATAACGATATGTTCCCGATTTTTTTGGTCCGGAAGCGTGTACATCGTATCCATCATCAAATCCTCTATAATCGAACGCAATGCCCGGGCTCCAGTCTTTCGTTCCAACGCAATCTTCGCAATTTCACGAACCGCTTCCGGTGTAACCTCCAATGTCGCTCCATCCCAGGATAGT
>JAIRLD010000063.1 GCA_031259665.1 Puniceicoccales bacterium
CGACTCCTTCCAGTATATACTCTAACATATAGCAATTATAGCTAATTGCAAATTAACAAAACTACGGCGCAGAATATTCTACCTCCTGATATTCAAGCGGAATCACAGGCTGTTCTTGGAGAAAAGATATGGATTCTTCTGTCGGTTTGCTATCCGCTGCCATAACAACACTGCTACTCACCAAAATTAAAATAATACCTGTAAACAATCTCATAACTTCCCTTACAGACAAAATGATAGATAGGATTCCTATCTTGTTAAGATATGTTTGGGGGAGTCGCGGTGGATTTTCTTAAAAAATTTTTTCACCGAGAAGAATGGAAATTTGAACCGCTTTCCCATTGCGAATAACTTGGATATTTATGACCTCGCCCGGATGTTTAAAGAATAAAATATCGGCAATATCACTTTCATTGGCAATATTCTGTGCACCGATTTTTGCAATAGTATCGCCCAATTGCAACGTTTCTGTTCCGCTGTATTTAATCTTTTGCGTGTCAATTGCAGAAATAATCACTTCTTTACCACCCAATTCCGTCATCTGGCCACGTACACTAAACCCCGCAGAACAATAGGGGACACTCTTCCACTTGACAATATCATTAGAAAT
Organism: Puniceicoccales bacterium; assembly: GCA_031259665.1. Lineage (GTDB taxonomy): Bacteria > Verrucomicrobiota > Verrucomicrobiia > Opitutales > LL51 > LL51. The sequence continues at coordinate 611 of JAIRLD010000063.1, forward strand.
GCGCGTCAAAGCATGCGCCGGAATGATGAAACTTGAACGCAATTCGGGTAGCGATGCAATCAGAATACCACATAAACTTCCATCAGCATTGAATACCGGTGTGCCACTTTCTCCACCACACATGCCAATGTCCGTGCGAAGATAGGTCGTCGCAAAGACACGGCCGTCAAAAACAATGTTTTTCCCCGTAATAAGGCCCCATAGCGGTGCCGGTTCCATGCCGAGGACACAGCCAATTGCAATCACAATACAACCTTCAGGAGTTGCGGTAAAATAAGGTGTTTCCGGAAGTAATACGGGCGTAAAATGTTCCGGTTTTTTTAGGAGATTAATAACCGCTATATTGGTTACGGGATCTTTTCCAACTACGGTTGCCGCGTAGGATAACCCTTGATATTCCACCCATAGATTTTCGGCTTCTGTCACAATCGTCGCAGTTGTGAGAATATTGCCCTCCGGATCTGCAAAAAATCCCGTGCCAAATAACAGACTTTCTGGCCCATTGTTTCCTTTTTTACTCCCCATGACTTTTACCACAGCATCCTTTTGCCGATCCCATAGAGCTTGAATATCCGTAGAAAGAGCGCAAAGTGTCGATAGCAGACTCTCTTGTTTAGAGCACGGCAAAACAGCACCTTTATCGATTGCTTCTAGTTCGTTCGGCTGAGAAATATCTAGGGCGCCTACCCAAAGCCATGGTAGAGCTAAACCGACCAAAATCCAGATATTTCGCATGCTCTAAAAAACTAATTCTTTCGTTTTAGAATTCAATCTCGATGTATGTATATGATCGCAAATATAATGAACGTGCCGTGCCGAAGGACTGTCAAAAGCTAATGTAACATCCGTCCAAGTTTTTGAAAATGGAATAATATCGGCAACGGGCGATGCAATACGAGGCGATTGTAGTACCCCAATCCTCGATGAATTAAACTGAATCGTACCGAGTCGCAAAACACAACACGCCACCACTGCGTAGGCAAGGGGACGAGTATAAATTCTATACCTTTGGACCCAGTCACACCACCTCGCCCATAACGAAACCTTCGCTTCCTGTCCTAAAAACTTTTGTCGCAATTGCGCATCAAAACGTTCCCAAAATACTCGATCGGGTTGCTCTAAATTTCTCTTTAATTGAAATAATTGTAATAATTTCGTATCTCTATCTTCGGGTAACATCCTACAAAAACTCCTTTAAATATACTTGTAATTGTTGTTTTGCATAATGCAAACGTGAACGTACGGTCCCCACGGAACACTTCATAACCTGAGCAATCTCTTCCTGGGATAAACCTTCAATCTCGAACAAAACAAACACCACTCTATGTTTATTAGACAACATTTGTAGTGATTCGTTCAATTTTTTTTGTAATTCTTTCAGTTTGGCTGTTTGATCCCCACCTTCAAAGGTAGGGATAGAGCGCAATTGCTCAGGGGAGATATTGGATTCGTCCAGTTGATCGATACTGACGAAGTGGCGACTTTTATGTTTGCGCAAAAACGATAGCGATAAATTAACGGCGATGCGGTAGAGCCAGGTAAACGTCGAAGCATTCGATTTAAAAGTATGGATAGCGTGGTAAGCTTTAATAAAAACGTCCTGCGTAATATCCGAAGCATCGTCCGGATTGTGTACGATGTTGTAAACAACTGAAAAAACCCGTTGCTTATGGTTGTCAATGAACTGTGCTAAAGCCGCCTTGGAGCCGTTTTTAATATCTGTGATAAGGGGATCTTCGGGAGGAATATTTTTGCTAATAGAATCAGCATTATCTCCATGGGTAGCATTTGGAAATGTGTCATTTTTATTCGTAGCGGGGCTATTCGAATTCCCGTGACATAAGCTTTTCAGATGGGATACGTCCGTTCGCAGTGAAAAAACTTGATAATCCGCAAAGTGGAACTTTCGAACGAAGAAACCCACAGGATGGAATAAATAGGATAAAACGAACGCAATACAATAAAAAAGCAAAGTAACTTGTGATAGACGATTGATGTGGACCGTTAAACTACCTCGCGTGCAAAATAAAATCAAACGGTTAAATGATACGATAAAGAGTTTTTATTTTCCTTGACTTTTTTACGTTTCTCCGTAAGCTCCTTTCCCAAGATGGTGATAAATTCAATAAATAGTTCGAATATTGACAGTGTTAATTCCAATATTAGCACTGGTGAAATCAAGGAAGATTCTGCATTTGGTAAAATTTCTGCTGGGTCTTCTGGTTTTGAAAAACCTAGCCTGGATGTTAAAGATAACGTTAAAGGGAGTGATATTAAAGAGCATTCGCTCGCTGAGGCCTCGGAAACGGTGACAACGGAAGATGTTCAAAATACCGTCGAAATTAAAAAAACTCCAAGTGGCGGTATGTTAGGTGGATTTAAAATTGGAGCCGGAAAACCTTCTGGCACGATGAAAAATTCAATCGGTAATGGTGGTAACGTTGAAAATCGTTCACTTGAGAATCATATATAAACGGAAAAGTACTTTTTCATCATTGTCGAATATTATTTTAATAAAGGAGGATGAAATATGAGTGGTGTGCAAAATGATTTTGCTGGTTTAAGCCGTTGGGATCTATGTCGCAATATAGTTTGCCAAGGGAATCAAGATAAAACGAAAGGCCTAAGTTTGAAACAGGGGCTGCATGCATTTGGTTTGCTTTGCTTTGGAGGACGCACGAGTACTTTACAAGCAAGATGTGAAAAAATCAAAACAGGGATGTCAGGTGAAGCGGGAATTCCTGGCGAAACGATTGATTTGCGGGAGTCAAAGGAAGTACACAATCCATCGCCGGTCAATCAAGGGGAAGGGGGAACTCCGAAGCCAGCATCAGCACCAGCAGCAGCAGAACCGGTGCTAGCAGCACCAAAACCAGTGGCAACAGAGCCAGTGACACC
>JAIRLD010000045.1 GCA_031259665.1 Puniceicoccales bacterium
CACGAGATAGTGGAGATCAAAATTCTACTGCTTCGCTAGATTTTCGACTACGCGAGTTAAACACATTGATAGAAATTAATCCAAACATATCAAAGAAAGCATTTGAAGTACTATGCCAAAGGAAACAAACCATTGAAGAATTGCCGCTGGAAAAATTGGAAGAAGAGCTCCATCGAAATTTAGATGCCGTAGAAAATATGTTAAAGTCAAATAAAGAAAGTCCTGAAGAATTTACACAATGGCTCCAGGAAACTATAAGGAATATAGAAGCCACAATCTATTATCTGCAAACAACGACCCAACCTACAGCCCTGAGCCCATTGGGCTTTGATCTGTAATGCTAAATGGGAAAAACCGAGGATTCATTTTCTACTCCTGAATTTTTTCCCATTTTTATCTTGACATGCCTCCTCACGGCCTAGGGGAGTTTACAAAAAGCTAATTGATCTGCTAGGGAAACGGGAGCATTGAGATGCCCATGGGATTGGAAATATCCCAAAGCTAAGAATCCATTTCTTAGCTTTGGGAGAAATCGACGACTGTCAAGATGCTTTAATTTTCGATGCGTCGCTCGCTCCCACTTCCTACTTGCTAGCCTTGAAAGAAAATCGATAGCTGTCAAGATAGCTGTCAAGTTACTCTAGGGAAGATTTTTCAGAAAACGATTTCCGGAAACGATTTGCCAGAAACAATTTCCAAAGAAATAAAATTAGAAAAAGTAGAAATATTTCGTATTTTCTGCTTGACAAGATTCGTCGAATCGCAACAATAAATGTAAAAATTAATCCTTTACATTGTTGGAAATTGTTTTTACAATTACAATCATCGGCATTTTACTAGCCATTTGTTTACCCGTAATGAGTTCGATTAAACTCAGCGTGCAGAAAGTAAAAGATGTTTTTAATTTGCAAAAAATCGCCGCTGCCTGGCGAGAGTGTACGATTAACCGCGGTTGGGTAATTTTCGGTGCAAGTTGGGGAAATATAAAAGCTATCGATGTTGCGGAATAATTGACAGGACGAGATAATGTGGAAAGTATTTCGGATATGGTTTTAAATGATCCCTATGTTTGGATTTCAACTGGCGATAAATATGCCTCAAAAGTTCAAAATGAAGTCATTAGTAAAATGGTAGGTACGTCTATTCAATGGGCTAATCCCTGGAGCGGAGTTTCTAATTTTATGGTTTCCGGAGGGCACCTATTCAGCTACTGCTTTGTATGCAAATTATCCAGCAATATTCCTCTCGATACAACCCCCCTTTGGTTTTCTCGTGGACTAACCAAACAGGGCCTGTGGGACGAAAAATCAGGCCTGTACGGTTCGAAGGGCGGCTATGTGGTCTTTTTATGCCGATGGACATACCGTATGGTTCGATGGAGGTAAGCCGGCAAGATTCTTGAAATGGGATCAGTCGGGCTATACCTCCGATATTCGCGAAGCCATTTCTAGCGATGCGTGGATTACGTGTGTCCATGATTTTAATCAAGTCCGAGCGGAGTACTGGGGCGAAAATGCCAAGGCTATTATTAGCTCAGCCGGAAAAGGCGGCGACTGAAAATTTTTAACGTGCCACTCGCTCCCACCCTCTACTTGCTAGCCTTGGGAGGAAATCGGTGGCTGTCAAGTTACTTTATAGGGAAATGAAAATTTAAGATGGCTTGATGCAGGCTGAATTTTTGGATCTACTATTTTTAACATGCCGCTCGTTCCCACCCTCTATCTCTCGGCCTTGGAAGAGAACTCATCATTGTTAAGTCGTTTTTAAATAAATAATTGATAAATCAAAAGTGTGGCGATGGCAATGGCGTGATTAATTTCTCCGGATCTTATTTTATTTAAACATTCTGGAAAAGAAGCCGTAGAACAGGTAATTTCTTCGTTCGGATCCAGTCGCTGTCCGTCGATCTTTTGACAATTTTCAGCGACGATGATATGGAGACGATTATTCTGTACCGCCGGATTAGGATAAATCGTAGTCAATAAATGGGCATTTGGAGAAATATATCCCGTTTCCTCACGTAACTCACGCAGTCCAGCGGCTAGGGGATCTTCCCCCTTATCGATGAGTCCACCGGGCGTTTCCAAGGAAATCGTCTCCGTACCAAAGCGAAATTGCCGTACCAAAATGAGTTTATTTTCCGGTGTGAGTGCGATAACTTGTACCCAATCTGCCAGGTCCAGTACGTAAAAATTTCCGGAGCGGTGGTCGAGGGGATGGGTGTACTTTTTTTCGAAGACTTGAAAAATTGGGCAGTTGAAAGTGGATTTCTTTGCGGTTAGCGTCCAAGGGCTTAGTAAGGAATCTTCTATGACTTCGGTCATGTCGTTATGGTTGGAAAAATTTCCCCGTTGGGCAATGAAATTTTGTTGTAAAAGATGGATCGTTTTCATACCTTTGTACAGGCATGAAATTAACGCGGCATGAGTCTGGGAGTTTGCGTGAGATTTGGTCAATCTCCTGGCCTATGATTTTAGCGGCGATGACCAATTATTTCATAACGCTAGCCGATCGCGTTATTTTATCGATATATTCCAAGGATGCTTTCGTGGCCGTTGGATTTACGCATCCCTTTTACTGGGGGAATACGCGTGCGATGATGGCATTTATTAGTGTTACCAGCGTATTTATTGGCAAATTTTACGGGGCACGCAACTACCGACAGATTCGCAAGATTGTTTGGCAGACTATTTTCATTGCCTTTTCCTATTATGTTGTGCTTATACCGTGTGCTTGGAATGCGAAAATTTTTCTTGCCGATAAAATCGAGGATCTTGGGGCACCCTATTTATCCATTACGCTTTTATTTTTGCCATTTCATCTCGCTGGATTTGGGGCGATTGGTGCTTTTTTTCTGGGCATAGGGCTTACGCGCGTTGTACTTGTGGTAATTTTAATTTCAAATTTAATTAATATTTTATTTGATCTTCTACTTGTTTTTGGATTATATGGGTTTCCGGAACTAGGCATTCGGGGGGCGGCTTACGCAACAGGGATTTCGCAACTGGTTGCATTTTTCATATTTTTGTATAAATTCTTAGGGAGGCCTTACCGTCAGCGTTTTTTGACGCATGTGCCGGGGTTTTCCCTAAGGCTCATCAAGAAATGTCTTCCTTTAGGGATACCCAACGCAATCAGTTCGATTTTAAATTCGGGAGGTTTTGCGATTGTTAGTCAAATGATTGCGAAAGTTTGTTCAGCGGACGACGCATTAGCCTTTACTATTGCCAATTCGATTTACTTATTTTTCTGGTTTTTTGCGGATGGGTTAGGGAAGGGGTTAAGCACGATTTGTTCGAATTATATAGGAAGGAATGAGGTACATATGATAGCCCATTCGTTTCGTTCCAGCGCAAAACTTTTGTTAGTTTTTGCTGGATTTACGGCGATTTTCATGATTATCAATCCGAATCTAACGCTTCGTTTGTTTTACCAGGATGAGGTAACAGATTTATTTTTTTCGAATTTCTGTTGGATGCTTTTTGCTGCATGGGGTGCGGTAATGGTAGATGCTTTTCGTTGGATGTTACAGAGTATTTTAATTGCTGCGGACGACATTTATTTTGCGGTTATTTCGAATGTTTCCTGTTTTTGGTTAGCGGCATTTGTACCGATTTTTCTTTTTGTTTACGTTTTACATTGGTGGGGAGCTATTTTTTGTTGGCAGTGTTTTATTTTAGATTCTTGTGCGCGAATCATTTCGGATTTTTGTCGGATAAGATCGGGGACATGGAAGCGGAAGGTATTAGAAGCGGCTCAATTTTCCCAGATGAATACTCCATCCAACGGAAGGCGTGTTTCGCGTAGGAGGCAAAAATGAAATCCCTGATTATTGTCGAAGTCATTGATGAGCGGACAAAGTTTTATTTTGGATTTTGGATAAAAGAAAATATCGACAAAGGCCTTAGATTTCGGCGTGTCGCTTGCTCTCAACCTCTGCCGCTAAGCATGGGAGCGATTTATCGGTTTGTCAAGTAATTTAAATTATAGAGTCTATTAAATTATAGCGTTGAGAGGCGCAATTCGTTAAGGGCCTCATCGAATTTCTGTCGCTCCGTTTCATCCTCTATTTCATTTCTTATTTTCATGACTATATCGAGGGGCGTTTTACCATCATCGTCTCGGATATTGGGATCGGCTCCATGATCAAGTAATACTTTTGCGATTTCAAAATCCTCAAAATACAATGTAAAATGCAGCGAAGTCCAGCCTTCAGCCCAATTTTCTCCTCCCGGAGATTTTACTTGTGCATCCACATTCGCTTTGCGCTCGATTAATAATTTTACCACTTTAGTATTTTTTTCCCATACTGCATTGTGTAACGCTGTCCATCCACGGCCATCAGCTATTTCTATATCGGCTCCATGATCCAGTAAAAATTGTATAATCTCAAGTCTTTGATTTTTATATACTCCAGCGGCCATAACCAAAAACGAAAACTCTTTGTACTTCGAATTTACATCCACGTTTCTTTCTTCGACAATTGATTTTACCCTTTGAAACGATGTTTGAGGAATACAAGATGCATCGAAAATCGCATCCAATAGACCTTGTTCCGTTGAGCGATCCAGATCGTATATGGCTCCAAGCAATTGAGATTTTTCTTCCAGGTTTAATTCCCTTTGACGCAGTGCTAAGGTAAGCTCTGTTTTGATTAATTTTTCATGATCAATGCTCATGCGATGTAGCTTCTCGGGAGTATGATGCAATTTAAATTGTTTTGCTATCGAAAGCTTAAATAGTTCATCCCAAGGGACATCTTCTTTACTTTTGAGTGATTTTTTGAAATCGATGTTCCTTTGATACAATTCCTCGGGAGTATGATTCAAATCAAGCCGTTGTGTTATTGGATTCTTAATTTGTTTTAACCAAACGGGGTCGTTTTCTCTTAGGGGGAAATTGTAATCTTCCTTTTGGGAGTTATCCAGGGATTCTTCCTCTTCGCTCGAATAATCATCTTCTTCGGAAAAAGTATCCGCTTCAGAT
>JAIRLD010000046.1 GCA_031259665.1 Puniceicoccales bacterium
TTCGGCTGGGGGGGCCGGCCGCCAATGGAGGTAAAGGTGTCTCTGACTCATTGCGGGTTGTGGGGTGGAACCCCACAACAACCTCCTTGCGGGCGTCCAGAGTGCAGAGAGTCTATCGTTGTTTGATAAAGTCAATTCCTTGTAAAGTCTTAAGCCATAGTCTTGGGCAATGGAATCATTTCCGACGATAGAGTTGGCATATGTTCCATTAGCATAGGAAGTATATTCAAAAATTTGTGCAGCTCCGTATTCTTTATCGTGCCGATAGGCAGTTTCTGTTACCTTAGCGGACCAAGCTGCATTACCTTTTGCCGAACCCTCTTGCATGGCCAAAATTTTTCCTAAAACGACTTCATTGACCCATGCGATCGCTAAACTCATCATGACAACGGATTGTGTGATAGTGGCATGGGGCATTGTTAGGCGTGGACTTTGATTTCTGCTATCCCAGGGATAAAGTCCATAAACCGTTTCTTTAATACTCCCTTTCACTTTCGTCTGCACCGTTTCCTGTCCCAGTACAAAAACAGCCCCATCGAAACCGGTTGATGTATTCTTTATCGTAAAAATTCCGTCTTTGTACCCGCAATAAGCCCAATTGTTGCTATCCAATTCCGGTGCTTTATTGATTACACTCAAAACATTTTGTACACTTTTTCCAATATTAGCGACGAGGATTTCCTGCATTCGCTTTTCCGTATGGCTCGTACTCTCTGCCATGTGCGTCAAAAGCATCGGCAGCGAAAAACCTAGAATCCCAATGGCTAAAACCACCTCCAATAGTGAAAATCCCCGTCTCATATCGCTCCTTTTATTGCATTTTTTGATTCCAATATTACCCTCTTACCCATTGCTGTTACCAACAGTCCATAAATATTAGTATCTTTTTTTATTTTTATCTCATCACTAGCCTTTACACCATAGCCTATCCCTAAAATTGCCGCCGCCGCATGGGATAGATGACCTTCCGGAGTGAAAGTAAAACAGTAACCATCGACAATTTCTCCTTGTAAAATGGCCTCCTCTTCGGGATAAGGATATGCTGATAGGTCTGTATTATTCAGACATTCTGCAAGATCATTCGGCGATAAAACGAATGTCCGTTCGGGCAGTAAAATCTCGCGCTCCGTTTTCCATACATTCTGCGTCTGCTTTATAATGGCTATCCGTCGAAATTTTAGATCCGATGACGTATCGAGGAAAACTTTTGCATAGGTATTACCCGCAATCGCCTGCCCACGTGTGCCGTCAAAACTTGACGCAAGAATTAATGCCGCTGCCTTAACCTGCTGACCCTCATTGTTCCCCGTAATATTCAATTTCACTAAAAAAAGTAAAAATATCGACACCAGTGCGATTACCGTTACCAATTCGATCAATGTGAAACCGTTAGCTTCTTCCCTCACCAAACCACATACTTAAAATATTCTGCACTTTGGCAAATGCTAATCTAAGGGCTCCTCGCCCTTAGAATCCTCGCTAGGGGATCCATCCCCTGGACCTGGTTTTGTGGTTCGATCCAGTGGCAATGCCACTGGATCGAACCGCAGAATCAAAAAAAGAAAAAAATTTGACCTAGCGGCAAAGTCATGCGCAAACTGCGCATGGCTTTGCCGCTAAGAAAAAGAACATTTAAAAAAAAGAAATCAAGTGACGCGCAACTCCTGTGCAGAGTTGCACAGGAGTTGCGCGTTACTAAAGGAAAAAACAAGTCAAAGAGTTTATTCTTGACTTTGCGGCCGAGCCCGGCGCATTTCTGCGCCGGGCTCGGCCGCAAAAACGATATCAATGAGGCTTGTGCCTCCTTGCGGGGTGTGGGGTGGAGCCCCACAACAACCGGAGCCCCACAACAGAAAAAAATTCTTTACGATGGTCCAAACATTAGTAGTACAACGGACCTATCATGTCTGATAAAATTGAGTGGTGTATTGCGAAATTAAAAAATGACTACAAATGGTGGCTTGAAAAAACAAGTAACGATATGCATATTGATTCGGATTATGCTGGAATTATTGATCCGCGACAATTTGAATATCTCATAGAGCTAACGTTACCTTTGTTTGATTATGGTCTGCGCAACGAAGTCCTGGAGGAGGCATTTCTAAAGTTTCGGATACTGGCAGAACTTCCCGATAATCGAGTGAAGTTAGAATTTACGCCAACGAAGACCCATACATCTGAGGAGCCTTTGTTCCTATTGCCTAACAGTACTGCAGATAACGAAGGTCCTTACGCCGAATTCATTGATCATCTCATTCGTTTACGGGTAAAGTTGCTCAATGATTCGATTGATTTCAAAGTTCCCATTAATACGGAAGAAATCGAAGAGACTTTGCGCGAACGGTATCAGGAACGATATGTCGAAGGCGATAATGTACATGTTTTCGATGAAATCGTCGACATCTTGGAATACACTCCAGACGGATACGATATTGTGCAAAAAGGAGAATTTGATGAAAGGATAAACGAAGAAGAGAATGAAAGTTACGTAGAAGACGAAGGCTTCGAAGCGGAAGAAGGTGGCGATTGGGATAATGAAGAGCTGCAAAAATTAGAAATTGTAGACCAATGATTGACATTAAAGCGACGATACCACACCGCGAACCTTTTCTTTTTGTCGACTCGATAATCGATATCGGAGAGCGGGCTGTTATTGCGCAAAAGACATTCCCGTCTACAGAATATTTTTATGGGGGGCATTACCCGGATAATCCCATTACGCCGGGCGTCATCCTTTGTGAGACCGTATTTCAAACGGCGGCCATTCTGGTACTGACGAATTTTCCAAATGAAAAAGGATTACCTGTTCTTGCGAAAATCGAAGAAGCGCGATTTCGATCGATTGTAAAACCCAACGAAGTATTGAAAATCAACGCCGAACTGGAAGAAAAATATGGAAAGTTTTTTCTCATGAACGGTACCATTCACAAAGCGGACGGTGTCCTCGCCCTCAAAATAAAATTTTCACTGGCAATTGGTTAGGGTGCTAACCTAAGGACTCCTCGCCCTTAAAATTCCAGCCAGGGGATCCATCCCCTGGACCTGCCAATTTAAGAAAATAAAAATTAAGTTATGCGCAAACCCTGCGCAAATTGCGCAGGGTTTGCGCGTAACTAAAAGAAAAAAACTTGGCCGCTAAGAAAAGTCAAAGGGTTTATTCTTGACCTTGAGGCCGGCCCTCGTCGCATTCTGCGACGAGGGCCGGCCGCCCAATGAGGTCAAGGAGGCTGCGCCTCCGTGCGGGAGTCCAGAGGGCGGAGC